>CAWUOA010000080.1:0-11501 GCA_963923225.1 uncultured Planctomycetaceae bacterium | reverse complement strand
TTCACCGCGCTCCGCCAGGTGAGTACGTTGGCGTCGTCGACGAGGAACCGCGCGAGCGCCGCGCGCCTGGCCCCCTCCCCCTCGCCCTGGATCGCGAGCTCGGCGGGCAAGCCCGGCAGGCACTGTAGCGCCGCCGGCCCCACCTCCTCGAGCGGCCTGGTCACCTCGCCGCGATCGAGGCGACGGATCGTGCGCGGCGCCTTCGCCGGCTTGAACGAGCCCCGCGCCGGGAAGTCGTCGGTGACGGCGTAGACCATGGCGGGCGCGGGGAGGGCGGCGAGCGCCGCGTCGGTCTCGGCGCGGGAGAGCTCGAGGAAGAGCCGCTCGGTCTCGTCCGCGCCGCGCTCTCCGGCGGGCTTGGCGAGCAGGCCGGCGAGCGCGCCCGAGGGGGGATCGCGCTCGGCCAGGGGCACCTCCGGTCCGCAGGCCGAGAGCCTGAGCCTCCCCACCTGATGGCCGGTGGCGCCTTGGTGATCGAGGCGGAGGGTGAGGATGGCGCCGGCGTCGGTTTCGAGCGCCTCGGCCAGATGGAACACCGCCTCGTGGTCCTGGCCGTAGCGGGGATGGATGCTCCAGTGCGTGTTGGCCTGGCCGTCGATGGCGCCGCTGACGGGGTCATTGGGATCGGCGTGGTCGGCGGCGGCCCGGGCGACCGCCCGCGGCGTGGCAGGCTCTCGTCCCGCGCCGAGCGGACGGGCTGCGACGGTGAACTCGGTGAGGTGGAAGTTGCCCGCAGGGACGTAACGGCCAGGGCCCCCGCCGGGGAGCGACGGATCGGCGAGGGTCTCGAGGCGGATCGCGCGCAGATCGCGAAGCGAGGTCTTCGCCGTGACCACGAGCGCGTCCTTCTCAGGGAGCGCCCCCGAGGCGAGCCAAGAGCCGTCGGGGAGAGGAGTGTGGACGGTGCCGGCCCCCGAGGCGCTCGTGATGGAAAGGATCTCGAGCGGCACGAAGCGCTCGGCGCGGCGGCGCGTCGACTCCGCGGCCGCCTCGAGCCGGGCGACCTCCGCCGGGTCGGCGAGCGCCGCGAGCACCGCCGGATCGCGGCGCTCGATCGCAGCCCGCCGCGCGAGGAGGGCGCGCCGGCGGGCGTGGTCGGCCGGGTCGGCGTCGTAGGGGCGGTCGGCGCGATCGATGCCGGCGAACACCGCCTGCAGCGCGTGGTAGTCGGTCTGCGAGACCGGATCGAACTTGTGGTCGTGGCAGCGCGCGCAGTGGACGGTGAGGCTCTGGAACGTGCTCATCACCGTCGTCACGTAGTCGTCGCGGTCGAGGTTCTGCGACATCAGATGGTCGACGGTGTCCTCGCGGACGCCGACCATCAGCGTGTCGTCCCAGGGGCCGGCGGCGAGGAAGCCGAGGGCCGGGATCGCCTGTGGGTCGTCGGGGAAAAGCTCGTCGCCGGCCACCTGCTCGGCGACGAACCGGCCCCAGGGCTTGTCGTCGTTGAAGGCCCGGATGACCCAGTCGCGGTAGGGCCAGGCGTGCGGACGGGCGTGGTCGTGGTCGTTGCCGTGGGTGTCGGCGTAATGGACGGCGTCGAGCCAGTGACGGGCGAGATGCTCGCCGTGCCGCGGCGAGGCGAGGAGCCGCTCGATCGTGTCGGCGACGGCGAGGCCTCGGCCCCGTGCGGCGACGTCGGCCGCGAAGGCGTCGATCTCCTCGGCCGATGGGGGCAGGCCGGTGAGGTCGTAGGCGAGCCGGCGGAGAAGCGCCGGCGGCTCGGCCGGCGGGGCCGGCGCGATCCCCTTCTCCGCCAGCCGCGCGCGGACGAAGGCGTCGATCGGATGATCGGCACCCGCCGGCACGGCGGGCCGCGCGAGAGGGGCGAGCGACCAGGGCGTGTCGGCCGAGGCCAGGCCGGTGACGGCCGCCGACACGAGCGCCACGAGGAGGCCGACGGCGAGGCTCTGGGGGCGTGTCGTCATGGAGTCGGCGGGCTGGCGTGGGGAAAAGGCGGCCGGCGAATCCGCCCCCGGAGCATAGTTTCGCCCCGGTTCGCTCCGCGGGCCAGTGCAGCCGGCGGGGGGAGAGGGATGGGGCGGGCCGCCGAAAGGGCCGGGCCGAGCGTGCTAGGATCGGGGTTCGGGTCTGCCACTTTTCCGCACCGATTCCGCTGTCTTCCGGGTCGAGCGTCATGCGATCGCCGCCGGCCACCCCTGCCCTCCCCTCGCGCCGCCGGCCGGGTCTCCGGGCCGCGGGTGTGGTGGCGGCGTGGCTCGTCGTCGTCGCCCGAGTCGCCGCAGGGAGCGATCTCGTGGCCACGCCCGCCTCGGTCAGGCTCGATGCGCCGGAGGCGCGCGTGCAGGTGGTGGTCGTCGAGCGGGTGGAGGGCCGCACCGTCGACCGGACGCGCGAGGTGCGCTGGGAGGTGAGCGACCCGGGCGTGGCCGCCGTCTCCGCCGCCGGTCTCGTCGCGCCGCTCTCCGACGGCAGGGCGATCGTCACCGCGAGCGTCGATGGCCGCACGGTGAGCGTGCCGGTCGAGGTCGCCCACACGCGCGATCCCGGACCGGTGTCGTTCTCGCGCGACATCCAGCCGCTGCTCACCAAGCAGGGCTGCAACGCCGGCGGCTGCCATGGCAAAGCGGAGGGGCGTGGCGGGTTCGCTTTGAGCCTCTTCGGCTTCGACGACGCGGCCGACCATGCGGCGATCGTCGCCCGATCGCGCGGCAGACGCCTTTCGCCCGCAGCCCCCGAGGCGAGCCTGCTTCTGCGCAAGGCGAGCGCCGCCGAGCCGCACGGCGGGGGCCGGAGGATCGAGCCGGGCAGTGCCGAGGAGAAGCTCCTGGTCCGCTGGATCGCCGAGGGGGCGGCTGGGCCAACGCCCTCGGAGATCGCGCTTGCCGGCATCGAGGTGGAACCGGCGGGGCTCGTGGCGCGGCCGGGGGAGACGTTCCAGCTCCGCGTCGTCGCCGTCGACGCGGCCGGCCGGCGGACCTGCGTGACACGGCGGGCCGACTGGCTCTCGAACGCCCCCTCGATCGCCGCTGCCGGTGCCAGCGGGATCGTGACGGCGGGGGCGATTCCAGGCGACGCGGCGATCCTCGCCCGGTACGCCGGCCACGTGGCGACGGTGCGCGTCGACGTGCCGCGGCCCGGGGCCGCGGTGGCGCGGCCGCCGGAGTCGGGCGCGATCGACCGGCTCGTCCACGACCGGCTCCTGGCCCTCGGCATCCCGCCGGCCGGCCTCTGCGACGACGCCACCTTCCTGCGGCGCGCGAGCCTCGATCTCGCCGGCGTCCTGCCGACGGCGGACGAAGCCCGGGCCTTCCTCGCCGACGACGCCCCCGACAAGCGGGCCCGGCTCGTCGACCGGCTCCTCGATTCCCCCGAACATGCCGATCTCCAGGCGATGCGCTGGGCCGATCTCCTCCGCGCCGACCGCTCGCGCGTCGGCCCGCAGGGGGTGGCGGCCCTGACGACCTGGCTGCGGCGGCAGTTTCGCGACGGCGTGCCGTACGACGCGCTCGTGCGCGCGATCCTCACCGCCGAGGGGCCCGTCGGCGGCGACGGGCCGGCGGCCGTCTTCAAGGCGCTCGACGGCGCGGAGACGGCGGCCCGCTCGATGAGCCAGGTGTTTCTCGGCGTGCGGATCGAATGCGCGCAGTGCCACCACCATCCCAGCGAGCGCTGGAGCCAGGACGACTACACGGCGCTGGCCGGCTTCTTCACCGGCGTGAAGACCAAGCCGCTGCCGGGGGGCGGCGAGGCGGTGGTCTCGCGCGGCGGCGCCGATCTCCCCCATCCGCGGAGCGGCGTCGCCGTGCCGGCCGCGGCGCTCGGTGCGGCCCCGGCCCAGTTCGCCTCCGCCGGGGCCGATCGCCGCAGGGCGTTCGCCGAGTGGGCGACGGCGCCTGAGAACCCGTACCTCGCCCGGGCCGTGGCCAACCGGCTCTGGGGCTGGTACCTCGGCCGGGGACTCGTGGAGCCGGTCGACGATCTCCGCGCCACGAACCCCGCCACCAACGAGCCGCTCCTCGACCATCTCGAGCGCCGCCTCCGCGAACAGCGCTTCGATCTCAAGGCCTTCACGCGCGAGCTCCTCGCGTCGCGGGCCTACCAGGCCGCCGCCCGCCCCGAGCCGGGCGCCGAGGAGGACGTGCGCCATCGTTCGCACGCCCCCGCCCGGGGCCTGCCGGCGGAGGTGCTCCTCGACGCCGTCTGTCGCGTGACCGACGTGCCGGAGAAGTTCGCCGGATGGCCGGAGGGGGTGCGCGCGGTGGAGGTGTGGGACACCCGCCTCCCCTCCTATTTCCTCCGCGTCTTCGGCCGGCCGGTGCGGGCCACGGCGTGCGAATGCGAGCGCGGCACCGAGCCGAGCGTCACGCAGACGCTCCATCTGGTCAACTCGGCCGAGATCCAGGAGAAGATCGGCGCCCGGCAGGGCAGGGCGCGGCGACTGGCGTCGTCGTCGCTCGCGCCGGCGGAGATCGTCGACGAGCTGTTCCTCGCGGCGCTGTCGCGCTTTCCCACGGCGGCCGAGCGCGCGACGCTGCTGCCGCTCTTCGATCTTCCCGGCGATCCGGCCCGGACGCGCCGCGAGGCGACCGAGGACGTGCTCTGGACGCTCCTCAACGGACCCGAGTTCCTCTCCAACCACTGACTCGAAAGGGGCCGGAAGAATGGAGACCTTCGCGATCGGATCGGCGTCGAGGCGGCGCTGCGACGGCGTCTCGCGGCGCCATCTGCTGCGCCTGGGCGCCGCCGGCGTCGCGGCCTGCCCCGGTCTGCCGGCCCTGCTCCGTGCCGCCGAGGCGCCCCGGCCCGGCCCGCCGGCGGCGGCGAAGAACGTGATCTTCATCTTCCTCGAAGGGGGGCCGCCCCAACAGGACATGTGGGACCCCAAGCCCGACGCCCCGGCGGAGGTGCGCGGGCCCTTCGCCCCGATCCGCACCTCGGTGCCGGGGACGATCTTCGCCGAGCACTGCGCGCGGTCGGCGCGGATCGCGCACAAGTTCAGCGTCGTCCGCAGCCACACGCACGCCGACAACGGCCACGCCACCGGCTACCACTACGTGATGACCGGCCGCCGGGCCCCGTTCCCCGACGGCGAGTATCCCGTGCCCACCAACGAGCACTTCCCCTCGCTGGGATCGATCGTGGCCCGGGAGCTCGGGCCGGCGGGCGACCTCCCCCCCTACGTGAACCTCCCCCATCCGATGTCGGCGGGGGGGCCGGGCTTCTTCGGGCCGGAGCACGCGCCGTTCGTGATCGAGTCCGATCCGAGCCAGCCCGACTTCGAGGTCCGCGACCTGGGGCGACTGGCCGGCTTCTCCGAATCGCGCCTCACGCGGAGGCGCGAGCTGCTCGAGCGCCTCGAGGCCGATCGGGCGGCCCTCGCCGGCGCGGCCGGGGGACGTGCCGCCGCGCTCTCCACCTACACGCGTCGGGCGTACGATCTGATCACCTCGCCGAAGGCCCGCGCGGCCTTCCGCATCGACCAGGAGCCGGAGAAGACGCGCGAGGAGTACGGGCTGACGCAGATCGGGCAGTGCGCGCTATTGGGCCGGCGGCTCGTCGAGGCGGGCTGCCGCTTCGTGGGGATCGACGCCCCCGGCTGGGACGTCCACTTCAACTGTTTCCCCAGCCTGGCCGACGACCTCATCCCGCCGGCCGACCGGGCCTTCGCCGCGCTCGTCGACGATCTCGACGCCCGCGGCCTCCTCGACGAGACGCTCGTGGTGATGATGGGGGAGATGGGGCGGACCCCGAAGGTCAACGCCCAGGCGGGCCGCGACCACTGGTCGATGGCGCAGTGCATCCTCTTCGCCGGCGCCGGCATCCGTCCGGGGCAGGTGATCGGCGCCACCGACGCCTGGGCCGCGGCCCCCACGCGCGATCCGGTGAGCGTCGCCGACTTCCGCCACACCCTCCTCTGGCTCCTCGGCATCGACTCGCGCCGGGAGCACGACGACCCCCTCGGCCGCCCCACGCCCCTCTCCGACGGCGGCTCGCTCATTCCGGGGCTGCTCGCGTGAACTGGACAGGTGGCGTGAGTATTTCATTCACGCCGTGAATGATTATCATTCATGGCATGAATGAATCGCTTTTGCCCCGTGCTGCCGCCGGCGCCCTGCGGGAACGGCTGCGCGTGATGCCGGCCGTGGTGGTGAGCGGCGCCCGCCAAACGGGGAAGAGCACGCTCGCGATCGGACAGAAGGCAGGCGGGCGCAGGTACCTCACGCTCGACGACCTCGATGTCTGCGATCTCGCTCGTCGCGACCCGACCTCGCTCGTCGGCGGAAAGGCCCCGCTGACGATCGACGAGGTGCAGCGTGAGCCCGCCCTCCTTCGGTCGATCAAGAGGGCCATCGACCGGGACAGGTCGGCCGGTCGATTCCTCGTCACCGGGTCGGCGAACCTGCTTCTGATGCGGGGCGTGTCCGAATCGCTCGCTGGACGGGCCAGCTATCTGACGCTCTGGCCGATGGCACGCCGTGAGCGCGCCGGACAGGGCAGGGCGGGCCTGTGGCCGGAGTTGGTAGCGAGCGAGGACACGGAGTGGCTCGAGGTCCTCGCCGATCGTGACGAGTTTCGCGAGGACTGGACTCGGCTGGCACGCCGCGGCGGGTTTCCCACGCCGGCGCTCCAACTTCGCACCGACCGGGAGCGGACGATCTGGTTCGACGGCTACGTCCGCACCTATCTGGAACGGGATCTGCAGGACATCTCGTCGATCTCGGCGCTCCCCGACTTCCGGCGATTGATGCGGGCGGCGTGCCATCGGATCGGACAGATGCTCAATCAGACGGAACTCGGCCGTGACACCGCGCTGCCGCAGCCGACCGTCCATCGCTACCTGAACCTGCTCGAGACTTCGTACCTGCTCGTTCGTCTGGGGGCCTTCGCGCGGAATCGGACCAAGCGGCTGATCAAATCCCCCAAACTGTACTGGGGCGACACGGGCGTGGCGGTCCATCTCGCGGGAGTCGAGACGCCCGGCGGACCGCATCTCGAGAACCTCGTGCTCAACGACTTGCTCGTGTGGCGGGATGCGAGCGAGCAGCCGATCGACCTCCACTACTGGCGGACGGTCACGGGCGACGAGGTCGACTTCGTGATCGAGACGGGCGGACGGTTGCTTCCGATCGAGGTGAAGGCGACGACACGGCCCCGGCTGGCCGATGCCGCAGGGCTGCTCTCCTTCCGATCGGAGTACGGAAAGGTGTCGCGTGCCGGCCTTCTCCTCCACGCCGGCACTGCCCTGGAATGGCTCGCGCCCGACATCCTCGCCGCACCCTGGTGGCGGGTTCTCTGACGCTCCTCGCCCTGCGGTACCATGCTTCGCAGCACGTGGGATTCACGCAGCGCTCGAGACCATCGGGTCGCGCCTCCTCCGCCGAGGGCCGGAAGTCATGCCTCCCGCGAACTCCGCCCCTCACCGTCCGGGTTCTTCCGGCATCGACTCGGCAGCGAGCCGCGGACGACCGTGCCGGTGCGCCTGCTCACTCGCCCGGCGCTGCTTCTGGATCTTCGTGTTCGGCATCGCGGTGGCTCCGGCGTCGGGGCAACTGGCGCCTGAGATCGGCTACGTCTTCCCGGCGGGGGGACGGGCGGGGGAGACGATCGAGGTTCTCCTCGGCGGCTACGACTGGACGAGCGACGTCGACCTCCTCCCCCACGATGCCGGTGTGTCGATCGCCGTCACCGGACCCGCGTCGCCCGTCCTCATCCCCGATCCGCCGCACCTCTTCGGCTTCAAGGCCCGCGCCAACGACCGCCCCTGCCCGCGCGAGTTCCCGGCCCGTGTCACGATTCCCCCCGGGCTCGCCCCCGGCCTCCACCGCTTCCAGGTGGCGAATGCCAACGGCGCCTCGCCGCCCGGCTTCTTCCACGTCTCGCCCCATCCGGCGATCGTCGAGGCCCGCGTCGGCGCGGCGACGCAGGAACTGCCGGCCCTGCCGCTGGTGATCGACGGTCGCCTCGGCCGCAACGAGGAGATCGACCGCTACGCCTTCACGGCGCCGGCCGCCGGTCCGGTGTGGATCGACGTCGTGGCCCGCAGGCTCCTCTCGCCGCTGCACGCCACGCTCCGCGTGATCGACTCGGCCGGCAAGGTCCTCCTCGACGTCGCCGACACCGCGGGCCGCGACGTCTCGGCCGCCTTCGTCGCCCGTGCGGGGGAACGCTACCGGCTCGAACTGGGCGACGTCGATCATGGCGGCGACCGCTCGAGCGTCTACCGGGTCGAGCTCGCCTCCGGGCCGCGCGTGCTCGCCACGCTGCCCGCGGCGGCGACACGCGGATCGACTGCCCGCGTGGGCTTCCGCGGCGGGGCACTCGTGTCCGATGGCTTGGACGAATCGGTCGAGCGCGAGATCGTCTTCCCGGCCGAAGGGGATCTCCACGAGGTGCGGATCGACACGCCCGCAGGCGTCGTCACCGCGATGATCCCCCTCACAGGCATCGCGGAGCGCGTCGCCGACGGCAGTGAGGGGAGGCTCGCGGCGCCGGTGGGGGCCAGCGGCGTGTTCGCCGAGGGACGCCTGTCACACGTTCTCGACGTCGATCTTCCCGCCGGCCGATGGCGCGTGGCGGCGGCGGGCACCTGCCCCGGCCATCCGCTCGACCTCCGCCTGGCCATCCTCGGGGCCGACGGCCGTGAGGTCGCAAGCGTCGACGACGTCGATGGCTCGCTCGATCCCGCGGCGACGGTGACGGTGGCGGACGCCGGTCCGCACCGGATCGTCGTGGAGGCCAGCGCCGCCGGCTCCGCTTCGATCGGACCGGCGGCCTGGCGGGTGGCGATCGAGCCCGAGGTGGAAGCGTTCGATCCGGCTTTGGCGCTCGCCACGCAGGTGTCGGTGCCGCTGGGGGGCTCGACGAAGGTGCCCGTGGCGATCCGTCGCTCGGGTGGATTCGCCGGTCCGGTCGCCGTGGCCTTCCGCGATCTGCCCGACGGCGTGACGGCCCCGGCCGGAATCGCGATCGCCGCCGGCGCCGCCGACACGGCGGTGGAGCTCGCGTGCGCCGCCGACGCGGGCACCTCGGCCAGTCTCGCCACGGTCGTGCTCACCGGCACGACCGCGGCCGGTGGGACGGTTCTCCACCAGCGGCGCGTCGCCGTGGCCCCGACGATGAAGCCGCGCGTGAAGATCGTTCCCGACGGTCTCGACGACGTCCGCAAGGTGCATCGCGGCACCACCTTCCGCGGGCCGCTCACGATCCGTCGCCTGGAGGGCTACGAAGGGCCGGTGCGTCTCGAGCCGACCGCGAAGCAGCAGCGGCACCGGCAGGGGATGGACGGCGGCGAGATGGAGGTGCCCGCGGGTGCGACGCGGGCCGACTATCCGGTCTTCGTGCCCGAATGGATGGAGACGACGCGCACCAGCCGGTTCATCGTCAATGGTGCTGTCGACGTGGCCGATCCGCGCGGCCGGCCGCGGACGCTGCTCGAGCGCCAGGAGCTGCGGCTGGGGATGCTGCCGGTGGGGGCGGTGATGAAGCTCTCGGCGCCGGCCGAGGCGGTCGTCCGGCCCGGCGGCGTCGTGGAGGTGCCGGTGAGCCTCGTGCGCGGGGCCGAGTTCCGGGCGCTCGGCGTCGAGGGACCGGTGACGCTCGGTCTCGGCCGGGTGGAGCCGACCGAGGCGGGGGCGCTCCGCGGCGAGGCGGCGCCGGCGATCGGCTGCGACGAGGTGCTCCTCCCCCGCAACGACCTCGACGACGAGGAGGCGGTCGTGCGGCTCGCGCTCCCGCCCGAGGCGGCGACGGGGCGGGAGTGGCGGGTGACGCTCCGCGCCACGGCGCTCGAGGCGGGGCGGCACCGAATCGTGAGCGAGAGCGTGGTGACGCTCGTCGTGGAGTGAGCGGGCGGAGGGGAACGGGGTAGAGTGGGCGGGCCGGCGCTTTCCCGACGGCCAGAGGAGCCAGCGATGCCCGATCCCGACGACGACCGCCAGCGCCCCGACGGTGCGGATCCCGCCCGCGTCGATCCCCCCGGCTTCGAGCCGCCGTGGTGGATGAAGAATCCGCACGCGCAGACGATCCTTCCGGCCAAGTGGCCGCAGAAGCTCCCCGACCATGCGGCCGTCGAGCGGCGCGTCGATCTCCCCGACGGCGACGCGCTGGCGGTCCACGACGACGTCCCCCCCGGCTGGGTTCCCGGGGGGAAGGTGGCGATCCTCTCGCACGGCCTGGCCGACCACCACCGCACGCCGCTCTTGGTGCGGCTGACCGAGAAGCTCGTCGCGCGCGGGGTGCGCGTCTTCCGCTGGGACATGCGCGGCTGCGGCGCGGGGATGAAGCTCGCCAGGCGGCCCTACCACGCCGGCTGCTCCGACGACCTCGCCCATGTCGTGGAGGCGGTGACGGGCTGGTGCCGGGGTGACGCGGGGCCCGATCCCGACCTGACCCTCTTCGGCGTCTCGCTCTCCGGCAACGTGCTGCTCAAGTATCTCGGCGAGGATCCGGACCGGGTCCCGGCGGCGGTGCGCCGCGCGATCTCCGTCAATCCGCCGATCGATCTGGTCGCCGGCATCGAGTCGATCGGCGGCCGCGCCAACCGCGTCTACGACCGGCACTTCACCGGCGTCCTCCTCAAGCACCTCGAGCGCTGGTGGGAGGTGCGGCCCGACGCCTTCCGCCCGGTGGGTGACAAGCGGCCGCGGACGCTCCGCGAGTTCGACGACTGGTTCACGGCGCCGGCCATCGGCTGCCGCGACGCGCTCGACTACTACACGCGCTCCAGTGCCGCCCAGTTCATCCCCGCGATCCGCACGCCGACGACGATCATCACCTCGGCCGACGATCCGCTCGTGCCCTTCGCGATGTTCGCCGCCGACCGCGTGGCCTATCCCCCGGCGGTGCGCCTGGTGGCGACGACGCACGGCGGCCATGTCGGCTTCGTGGGGCGCAAAGGGGCCGATCCGGACACGCGCTGGCTCGACTGGCGCGTGGTGGAGATCGTCACCGGCCAGCCTGCCGACCCCGCCGACCGGGCCTGAATCCCGCCTCCGTCGTCCCGCGGAAACGCTCCCGTCCCGAACGTAGACTTTTGTGGCGTTCGAGCACCGGGACGTGGACAGCGGGAGGCAGGGAATGGCACGGGAACGATCGCGGCGGGGAGTGTCGACGGGCGAGCCCCAGGGGGGAGAGCTGCCGTTCGAAGGGGAGCTGTCGCCGATCGACTCCGTCCGCGCCGCGGTCCTCGGCGACACCGCCGCCACGCTCACGCCCGAGGGGATCGAGAGCGAGGTGCCTGCCGCGTCGACCGCGGCGCGCCGTGCGAGCCAGGGAGTGGCCGTGGAGTCGATCCTCGAGGGGGATGGCGAGCGCCGGCTGCCCGTCGAGCGGACGATCAACGACCTGCGGGCCATGATCCAGGGGGCGTCGAGCGACGACGTCGAGGCGCTGCGCCGCGCGTTCCTGGCGATCCCCGAGCTCGCCCCCCGCTCGGACGAGGCCGCGGTCGATCCCGATCTCGAGCTCGTCGACGACTGGCGATCCGGCGGCTATCCCTACGCGAACCTCATGCGCCGCCGCACCTACGAGGCGCAGAA
>CAWUOA010000079.1:0-11603 GCA_963923225.1 uncultured Planctomycetaceae bacterium | reverse complement strand
CTACGGTCACCGGGCCTCCGAGATCCTCGCCAAGACCGGCGAGGGGGATCGCTCCGCCCCCGCCGGCCGCGAGTGAGACGACGGCGTCGGTCAGGAGCGACGCCGACGCTCGATCAGCGCGAGGACGCCCCCCAGGAGCGTGACCACGCTCGACAGGCCGGCCGGATCGATCTCGGGGACGCTCGAGGAGGCGACCGTCAGCGTCTCTGACATCGCGTACAGCGACCGCAGTTGGGAGTTGGTGTAGCTGCTGCGGGTCAGCCAGCTGTACGTCCCGCCGGACGCGTCGCCGGCGGAGGGGGTCAGTCCGCCGAGGGCGCGGGCGAGATTGTTGAGATTCACGGTGCCGTCGGACTCCGTTCCTGTCCAGACGTACTCATCCGTGACGACGGTCGAGCCGTCGAGGCCGACGATCAATGGGGTCGGCGCGATGTCGGCCCACAGCCCCTGGGAGGTGGTGTCGGTGAGGTCGGTGGCGAGGAGTTGGCCGAGCGTGTTGTAGACCGGCACGATCGTGCCGAAGCCGCCGACGTGATCCCTCGCATCGACGGTAACCGTCGACCCAAGCGTCTTCCACTGCACGGCGACCCCGCCGTAGGTCGCGCCGGCCGCGTCGGCGTTCACGAAGGTGTCGTACGTGGCTATGTCGGTCGATGACGCCGCGGTCGTCGACTGGGTGGTGTAGAGGAAGCGGAACACCGATCCCGGGGCGAGGCCCGCGGGGGTCTGCAGGGCGATCGGCGCGGCATCGGCGCCCGCCCCGGCCACCAGGCAACAGGCTGCCGCAGCGGTGGCATGGAACAGACGACAAAGATCCCTGGCGAACGGCATGACTCGAAACTCCTCGGAGGTGGACCGGGTCCGGAGCGGACCGCGGCGACGACGGCTTCGACAGGAAGCCCTTCCACCAACTCATGCGGGTCGGCGGGGCCGAACCTGAAACGGACTGCGGTCAGCCTTGCGGAAATGCAGGGCGAGGTTGCCGGCGACGGCGCTCGAGGTGGCTGCGAGTCTGGCCAACGATCCCGTCCGCGGCCCCTGGCGTCGAAGCTCGTCGCCGCAGCCGGCGGGGGGGATCGCTCCGCCCCCGCCGGCCGCGAGTGAGACGACGGCGTCGGTCAGGAGCGACGCCGACGCTCGATCAGCGCGAGGACGCCCCCCAGGAGCGTGACCACGCTCGACAGGCCGGCCGGATCGATCTCGGGGACCGCCTCGACGACGAAACCGTGCGAGTCCCAGTTGGCGTCGTTGTAGTAGCCAACAGCCCGGTTGCCGCTCACGCCCCCCAGGTAGGTGCCGTTGACCGCCCCGGTGGCGTCGACCGACTGCCAACTCGAGTCGAGGCGATTGTAGAAGTACCCGTGCGTTCCGGTCGCGTCGTCGTATGACCCGACGATGAAGGAGTCGCTGATGCCGGTGACGAACGACGAAACGACACCTGCGAAGGGGAGCACGAACTGGGTGTAAACCTGCGACTGGACGTCGTACAGGTACGCGAAACGGCTGTTGCCCGTGGCCGACGTCAGATAGCTTCCGCCGACGAGATCGCCGTGGATCGCCGACGCGAACGTCTGACTGGCACCGAGGGACGCGCCCGACAGCATCGTGAATCCGCCCGCGTCCTTGAGAAACGCGGTGAAGAGACCGCCGCTGCGGCTGTTGCCGACCATCCGCGCGCCGTCGATGCCGCTGAGGATGGTTACCGCCCCGGGCACGTCGACCGTTTGCCAGGTCTGACCGGAGATCGAGTAGGTGAACCCATGGGATCCGGTGCCGTTGGCGTAGTACCCGACGATCGTGTCGCCGTCGATGCCGTTGGCCTTCGTCTCTGAGGTCGCGCTCGGGTGATAGAGCGAGCTATAGCTCGATCCGTCGTAATAAAAACCGTGGGCCGGACTCGGATAATAGGCGCCCACGATGCGATCGCCGTCGATGCCGTTGGGGAGCGTTTCGCTCGCGCCGGGATAGGCGAAGGGGGTGAACACCACCTCGGCACGGACGCCGGCGGTGGAGAGCATGGCCAGGCACGCCGTCGCGGCTGCGGCGCTGGAGAGACGGCTGAAACACCACGCGATCGACATGGCTCGAATTCCTCTGGGACGGCCCTGGTCCGGGGCGGACCGAGGCGCCGGGGACGGTGACTTCGACACGAAGCCCCTCTCCTCCTCATACGGGCCATCGGGGCCGGACCTGAAACCGATCGGAGGGTCACGGCGGGACACCGGGACCGGTCGCCGGTCGCGGGGCGCCGGAGGAGGTTCGCGGGGTGCGTCGACGCTTCGGCAGTCCTCCTGCGGCGCTGCGGCCGCCGATTGACCTCCGCCACCCCCACTGGTTCAATTCCCGCGGGCCGCGGCGGATGCCGCCCCCGAGTCGGGTCGGTTTTGCCAGGCGGACGGGAAGGAGCTCGCAGCGTTGACCAGGCACATCTTCGTCACCGGCGGCGTCGTCAGCTCGCTCGGCAAGGGGCTCACCAGCGCCTCGGTCGGGATGCTCCTCGAGGCCCGTGGCCTCCGGGTGCGGATGCAGAAGCTCGACCCGTACATCAACGTCGATCCGGGGACGATGAGCCCCTACCAGCACGGCGAGGTGTACGTCCTCGACGACGGCAGCGAGACCGACCTCGACCTCGGCCACTACGAGCGCTTCACGTCGACACCGCTGACGCGCGAGTGCAATTACACCACCGGCCAGATCTACCTCTCGGTGATCAACAAGGAGCGGCGCGGCGAGTTCCTCGGCAAGACCGTGCAGGTGATCCCCCACATCACCAACGAGATCAAGCAGAAGGTCCTCGACCTCGCCTCGCCCGACACCGACATCGTGATCACCGAGATCGGCGGCACGGTGGGCGACATCGAGAGCCTGCCGTTCCTGGAGGCGATCCGGCAGATCCCGCTCGAGACCGGGCGGGAGAACTGCATGTTCATCCACCTCACGCTCGTCCCCTACCTCAAGGCGGCGGGCGAGTTGAAGACCAAGCCCACGCAGCATTCGGTGGGAATCCTCCGCCAGATCGGCATCCAGCCCGACGTCCTCGTCTGCCGCACCGAGCGGTCCCTCGACCACTCCGACCGGGAGAAGATCGCGCTGTTCTGCAACGTCCCCCTGGAGGCGGTGATCGAGGAGCGCGACAAGGACTTCTCGATCTACGAGGTGCCGCTGTCGCTGCAATCGAACCGCATCGACGACCTCGTGCTGCGCCGCTTCGGCCTCCAGGCCCCGCCGGCCGCCCTCGACGCCTGGCACGACATCCTCCACCGCCTGCGGAACCCCGAGCACGAGGTCTCGATCGCGCTGGTGGGCAAGTACGCCGAGCATCGCGACGCCTACAAGAGCATCTACGAGGCCCTCGACCACGGCGGCATCGCCAGGCGGACGCAGGTCCGCGTGCAGCCGATCAAGAGCGAGGACATCGAGCGCGACGGGGCGGAGCGGCTCCTGGCCGGCTTCGACGCCCTCGTGGTGCCCGGGGGGTTCGGCGAGCGCGGCATCGAGGGGAAGGTGGAGGCGATCGGCTACGCGCGGAAGCGGGGCATGCCCTTCCTCGGCATCTGCCTGGGCATGCAGTGCGCCGTCATCGACGCCGCCCGCAACCTGGCCGGCCTCGCCGGGGCCCACTCCACCGAGTTCGCCCGCGACACGCCCCATCCGGTCATCTGCCTGATGGAGGAGCAGGAAGGGGTGGAGGCCAAGGGGGGAACGATGCGCCTGGGGGCCCAGCCGGCCGTGCTCGCCGCGGGCACCCGCTCGGCCGCCGCCTACGGCACGACACGGATCTCGGAGCGCCACCGCCACCGCTACGAGTTCAACGAGCATTACCGGAAGCGTCTCGAGGAGGCGGGGATGGTGATCGCCGGCACGAGCCCCGACGGGTCGCTCGTGGAGATCGTCGAGCTGGCCGACCATCCCTGGTTCGTCGCGGTGCAGTTCCACCCCGAGTTCAAGAGCAAGCCCACCGCCGCCCATCCGCTCTTCTCCGGGCTCGTCGCCGCCGCCGTCGAGCGGCACGCAGGCGCCGCCCGGGCCAGCTGATTCCCGACCGTCCCGAGGAGGCCCTCCCATGAGCCACGAGCGACCGCCCACCGACGTCGGGGAACACGAGGGCGACGAACCGCTCGACGCGTCCGGCATGGCCGGCGGGGCGCCGCCGGCGACCTTCGAATTCATGGTCCACACGCTCTTCACGCAGGCGCTGATGGCCCTCGGCCGGATCCCCAATCCGATCACCAAGCAGGCGGTGAAGAACATCCCCACCGCCCGCCACTTCCACGACATGCTCTCGATGCTCGAGGAGAAGACGAAGGGAAACCTCGACCGCGACGAGCGCCGCCTCGTCGACGAGGCCCAGCACCAGCTCCGCGTCCTCCTCCTCGAGGCCACGGGGAGCGATCCCGGGAAGGGGAGCAAGACATGAACGCCGCCCGATTCGTCCGGACGATGCTCCCTGTCATGGCCGCGATCGTGGCGGGGATCCTGCCCGGCGCCGTCGCCGGCGCCGAGGTGGCGCTCGAGCGGCGCGACGACCGCATCGCCGTCGCGATCGACGGCCGGCCCTTCACCGAATACCGCTTCACCGGGCACGACAAGCCCATCCTCTGGCCGCTCCGCGCCCCCTCCGGCGTGACGCTCACCCGTGCCTGGCCGATGGCCGACGGCGTGGCGGGGGAGCCGCACGACCACCCGCACCACGAATCGCTCTGGTTCACGCACGGCCGCGTCAACGGCCTCGACTTCTGGGCCCCGCGCGCCCACGGCGCCGGCCCCGACTCGCCCGTCCCGCACGTCGAGCACGTCTCCATCGACCGCTGCGAGGGGAACGTCGTCGAGGCCACCAGCCGCTGGGTCGACGCGGAGGGGAAGCCGGTGCTCGTGGAGAAGCGGCGGATGGAGTTCTCCGGGGACGATGCCGTGCGGGCGATCGACGTCCGTCTCGAGCTCCGTCCCGCCGACGGGCCGGTGACCTTCGGCGACACCAAGGAGGGCACCTTCGCCCTCCGCGTCCGCCCCGAGCTGCAGCCGAAGGATTCCAACGGCTCGCAGGGGGCGGCCGGAAAGCTCCTCACGTCCGAGGGCCTCGTCGACGGCGCCGCCTGGGGCAAGCCCGCCCGGTGGGTCGACTTCTCCGGGCCGGTGGAGGGGAAGCCACGCGGGATCGCCGTCGTCGATCATCCCTCGAACCTCCGCCACCCCGTCACCTGGCACGCGCGCGAGTACGGCCTCTTCGCCGCCAATCCCTTCGGGATCCACGACTTCTCCGGCGCCCCGGAGGGGGCCGGGGACCACGTCCTCCCGGCCGACGGGGTGCTCACGCTCCGCTATCTCGTCCTGTTCCACGAAGGGGACGCGGCGGCGGCGGGCGTCGAGGCCCGGGCCCGCGCCTGGGGCGCGGAGGGAAAGCGATGACCGCGAAGATCCTCGACGGACGGGCGCTGGCCGCGCGGATCGAGACCTCGATCCGCGCCGAGGCGGAGACCTTCGCGGCGCTCCGCGGCCGCCGGCCGCGTCTGGTGGTGGTCCTCGTCGGCGACGTGGCCGCGAGCGCCTCCTACGTGAAGAGCAAGGCCGACGCCGCGGCCCGCGTGGGGATCGACGCGGAAGTGGTCCGCGTCCCGGCGACGGCCGACACCGAGGCGCTCGTGGCGCTGGTGGGGGCGCTGGCCCGCGACGAGCACGGCCCCGCCGACGGGATCCTCGTCCAGCTCCCGCTCCCGCCCCACGTCGACACGACGCGCGTCCTCGACGCCGTCCCCGCCGACCGCGACGTCGACGGCTTCCATCCCGAGAACGCCGGCCTCCTCTCCCAGGGACGGCCGCGCTTCGTCCCCTGCACGGCGGCCGGTGTGCAGCGGATGCTCGTCGACGCCGGCATCGAGACGGCGGGGAAGCAGGCGGTGATCGTGGGCCGCAGCGACATCGTGGGCAAGCCGCTGGCGCTCCTCCTGGCCGCGCGCGGACGCGGCGGCGACGCCACCGTGACGATCTGCCACAGCCGTTCGGAGGATCTCGCCGGCATCTGCCGGCGCGCCGACATCCTCGTGGCGGCGGTGGGCAAGCCGGGGCTCGTCACCGCCGACATGGTGAAGCCGGGCGCGGCCGTCGTCGACGTCGGCATCAACCGTGTCGCCGACCCGCAGGCCAAGAGCGGCAGCCGGCTCGTCGGCGACGTCGACTTCGGCCCGGTGTCGGAGGTGGCGGGGCACGTCTCCCCGGTGCCGGGGGGCGTCGGCCCGCTGACGGTGGCCATGCTCCTCTCCAACACGCTCCTGGCTGCGGAGCTGCGCCTGGGAAACGCCCGGGCGTGAGGACGGCTTCGGCGCCCGGCAAAAAGCCCCCGGCCAACCCGGCTTGAACCGGCGGGTGCCGGCCACTACTTTCCCCGCCCCGCAGCCTGTCGCCCGCTTGGCCGGATTGCCCGGCTTCGCGCGGCGGCCCAGGTTGCCCCGGTGGATTCCCTCGCGCTCGAGGTCACCCCGCCACCGGGTTCGGTCCGATTTCCTAGATGCCGCCGGAGGACTCCGTGTCTGAGTCAGGCCACCAGGCCGACGTCGCCAGGGCCCCGCGGCACGGCGCCGGCACCCCCGAAGGTGCGGCCCCGTCGCCCGGTCCCCGGAACAAGCCCTCCATGCAGTACTTCGTCCGCGCCCTGCGCGACGCCGCCAAGAGCTGGCCCCTGCTCCTGGCCGCGTTCCTCTGCTCCGCCGGCGTCGCCAGCCTGTGGGGCGCGAACATCGCCGCCCTGTTCCCGATCATCGAGGTGACGCTCAACGGCGATTCGCTCCAGGAGTGGAACGACCGCCGCATCGAGCAGGCCAAGGGGCGGATCGCCACGAGCATCGCGCAGGAGGAGACGATCGCCGCCCAGCTCGCCGCCGGGATGCTCGACGACGAGGCGGCCCGCACCGCGCGCAAGACGCTCGACACCGTGGCCCTCAACAAGCGCGGCGACGAGGCGCTCCTCTACTCCTCCGAGAAGCTCGCCCCCTGGCTCGACCGCTTCCTCCCCAAGGACCCGTTCACCACGGTCCTGTGGGTGGTGGCGTTCGTCGTCGTCAGCACCTTCCTCAAGCACGCCTTCCTGATGGCGAGCACGATGCTCGTCACCTGGGTGGCGATGAACATCAGCCGCGACATCCGGCTCAAGGTCTTCGACAAGGCCCTGGCGGTCGACCGGCAGCAGTTCATGCGTCACGGCTCGGCCGGGTTCATGGCCCAGGTCACCGGCACCTCCGACATGCTCGCCAGCGGGATCACGAGCGTCTTCGGCGGCGCCGTCACCGAGCCGCTCAAGATCCTCGCCTGCCTGGGCGGCGCCTTCTGCATCTCCTGGCAGCTGACGCTCGCCTGCCTGACCCTCGCGCCGCTGGTGGGCTTCATGATGGTGTGGCTCAACCGCCGCATCCGCGGGATCTCCAAGAAGATCCTCACCCGCTCCCTCGGCTTCCACCACGTGCTCCTCGAGGCCTTCAACAACGTCCTCACCGTCCAGGCCTACACGATGGAGGACTTCGAGCGCGACCGCTTCCGCACCTGCACGAAGGACATGCTCAAGACGGGCATGAAGCACACCTTCTACTACGCCCTGGCCAACCCGATCACCGAGGTTCTGGGCATCGGGATGGTGGCCACGTCGATCGCCGTCGGCGCGTGGCTGGTGATCAACCAGCAGACGCAGATCTTCGGGATCACGATGACCGAGCGGCCGATGACGGTCCCCGGCATCATGGTGTTCTTCGGGATGCTCATCGGCGCCAGCGACCCGGTCCGCAAGCTCTCCGGCGTGTTCACCGGGGTGAACGTGGGCATCGTGGGGGCCCAGGCCCTCTACCCGCTCCTCGACACCCCTTCCACGCTCCGTGAGCCGGCCGAGCCGAAGGCGCTCCCCCGTCCGCACCGCGAGATCCGCCTCGACCACGTCTCCTTCAGCTACGACGGCATCGACACCGTCCTCGACGACGTCTCCGTCTCCATCGCCTTCGGCGAGCGGGTGGCGATCGTCGGCCCCAACGGCGGCGGCAAGAGCACGCTGGTGAACCTCGTCTGCCGGTTCTACGACCCGACGAAGGGGCGTGTCCTCGTCGACGGCGTCCCGCTCACCGACGTGGCCCTCAAGGATCTCCGCTCGCGAATCGCCCTGGTCACGCAGCAGACGGAGCTGTTCAACGAGTCGATCCTCTACAACATCCGCTACGGCCGCTGGGACGCGACCGAGGAGGAGATCGTGGAGGCGGCGAAGAAGGCCCACGCCCACGAGTTCATCAGCGAGTTCCCCGAGGGCTACCGCACGATGGTGGGGCCCAACGGCTTCCGCCTCTCCGGCGGCCAGCGGCAGCGCATCGCCCTGGCCCGGGCCTTCCTCCGCGACGCCGAGATCCTCGTCCTCGACGAGGCCACCAGCCAGATCGACGTGGAGAGCGAACGGCTCATCCACGAGGCCCTCGCCAGCTACGTCGAGAACCGGACGGTGATCATGATCACCCACCGGGCGAGCACGCTGGAGCTGGCCGACTCGATCCTCCAGGTGGAGCACGGCAAGGTGACGAAGCGCCCCGCCCGCCAACTGGTCGCGGCCTGACGCCCCGGCCTACCCCAGCCGGGCCTTCCAGCGGGCCGCGTCGCGCGGCTCGTAGCGGACGATCTCGAAGGTGTCGCGGACGACCGCGCGCACGGCGCGGAGGTCGACCGCCCCCTCCCTGCTCGAGAGCTGGACGAGCAGGTTGCCGATGGCCGTGGCCTCCACGGGCCCGGCGAGCACCGGCCGGTCGGTGGCGTCGGCGATCCACTGGCACAGCAGCCGGTTCTTCACGCCGCCGCCGACGACGTGGACCCTCCCCACGCGCCGCCCGAGCAGCCCGTCGAGCTCGTCGAGGGTCCGGGCGATCGCCGCGGCCACGCTCTCGAGCGCCGTCCGCACGACGGCGCCGGTCGATTCGGGCACCGGCTCCCCCGCCGCGCGGGCCAGCGTCCGGATCGCCTCGGGCATGTCGGCGGGGGCGACCAGCGACGGGTCGTTGGGGTCGACGAGCGTGGCCAGGGCCGGGGCCTCGGCGGCCAGCTGCGTCAGCTGGTCCCAGCTCCATTCCTGTCCCGACCGCATCCAGGACGCCCGGCACTGCTGCACGAGCCACAGGCCGCAGACGTTCTTGAGGAGCCGCGTCGTGCCGCCGATCCCCCCTTCGTTGGTGAAGTTCCGCGCCCGGCAGGCCTCGGTGACGAGCGCCCCGTCGAGCTCCGCGCCGACCAGTGCCCACGTCCCGAGACTCACGTAGCACCAGTCGGGCCGGGCCGAGGGGGGCTCGGGGGCGGGCACGGCGGCGACGGCGCTGGCGGTGTCGTGCGTCCCCGGCACGATCACCCGCACCCCGGCGAGCCCCGTCTCCGCGGCCACCTCCGGCCGCAGGGGGCCGAGGTCGGTGCCGGGCTCGACGAGCGCCCCGAAGATCCGCCGTGGCAGGCCGAATCGCTCGAGCATCGGGAAGGCCCAGTCGCCCGTCCGCGGATCGAAGCACTGCGAGGTGGTGGCGTTGGTGCGCTCGTTGGAGGCGACGCCGGAGAGGAGCCAGTGGAAGAGGTCGGGGATCATCAGCATCCGTTCGGCGGCGGCGAGCACCGACGACTCCCCCTTGGCGAGCGCCAGGAGCTGGAAGAGGGAGTTGATCTCCATGAACTGCAGCCCCGTGGCGGCGAACATCTCCTCCCGGCTCACGGTCTTCTCCGCCTCCGCGAGCATCCCGCGGGTGCGGGCGTCGCGGTAGCAGACAGGATTGGCCAGCAGCGTCCCGTCGGCCCCGAGGAACGAGAAGTCGACCCCCCAGGTGTCGACGCCGACGCTCGACACCGCCGTGCCATGGCGGGCCGCGGCCATCCGCAGCCCCGTGAGCACCTCCTGCCAGAGGCGGACGACGTCCCACACCAGCTGGCCGCCGAAGGCCACCGGGGCGTTCTCGAAGCGGTGGATCTCCTCGAGCTCGAGGAGGCGTCCGTCGAACGTCCCGGAGACGACTCGTCCGCCCGAGGCCCCCAGATCGACCGCCAGCGCCACGCTGCGTGCCATGCTCCGCGTCTCCTCGTGTCCCGGATCCCGGTCCAGGCTTCGTCCCGGCCCCGGGTCGAAGCCAGCCCCCCGTGCGTCCGGGCCGATCCCGGATGCGTGCGGCGGGCCATTCTCGACCCTCCGGCCGTTCCTTACGAGGGCCGCACGTTTCCGCCCTCGACGGGGCAATCCCGGCCGACCTTGCGGCCCGGTTTTCAGCCCCCTGCGGCCCGGTCCTTCCGGCCGACGATACCTGCCGAAAGGGGCGACGGGCGATTGACCACCTGTTTGGGCAACGATTGTATGATTGGCGCCTGTGGCGGTGTTTCCTGCGTGCTTTCGGACCTGGCCGTGACCGCGTCTTCCTCCTCGACACCCACCGGGCGACCCCTTCCCACGGCCGAGGAATTGGCCGAGGCGAGCCGCACCCTGGAGGGGGCGGAGCCGCCGGAGATCATCCGCTGGGGGGTGGAGCGGTTCGGCGACAGGCTGACGATGGCCACGGCCTTCGGGCCGGAGGGGCTGGTGATCATCCACTGGCTCGCCCAAATCGCTCCCGAGACCTTCGTCTTCAACCTCGACACCGGCTACCAGTTTCCGGAGACGCTCGAACTCCGCGAGCGGATCGCCAAGCGCTATGGCATCGCGGTGTCGCTCGAGCGGCCCGACACCACCGTGGAGCAGTACGAGCGCCAGCATGGCGGCCCGCTCCACGTCCACGACCCCGACCGCTGCTGTGCCGACCGGAAGATCGCGGTCATCCGCCGCGTCCTCTCGCGCTTCGACGCCTGGATGAGCGGCATCCGCCGCGACCAGAGTGCCGACCGGGCGGGGGTTCCGATCGTGGGCCTCGACGCCAAGTTCGGCGTGGTGAAGCTCTCGCCGCTGGCCAACTGGACGAAGGCCAGGATCTGGGAGCTGATCCTCCGCGAGGACATCCCCTACAACCCGCTCCACGACCAGGGCTACGTGAGCATCGGCTGCGCCCCCTGCACCCGTCCGATCACGCTCGGCGAGGACGAGCGCGCCGGCCGCTGGAGCGGTTCGGCGAAGACCGAGTGCGGCCTCCACTCGCGCCCCGGCTGACGATTCCACTGCCGCTCTCCCGACATTCCCCCGGCGATCCGTCCATGCGCCTCTCCGCCAAGACCGAGTACGCCGCGATCGCCGTCCTGGAGCTCGCCCGCAACTGGGGCTCGGAGGAGCCGGTGCGGATCCGCTCGATCGCGGCGGCGCACGGCGTGCCGTCGCGGTTCCTGGTGCAGATCCTCCTCCAGCTCAAAGGGGCGGGGATGGTGACGAGCACGCGCGGCGCGGCGGGGGGCTATCAGCTCGCCCGCGCCCCCGAGGAGCTCACGCTCGAGGACGTCTACCGGGTGATCGAGGGGCCGGAGGAGCTCGTCACGGCGGTGACGGCCGACCTGGCCGGCAAGTCGAAGAGCGTCTCGGTGCTCCTCGACGCCTGGCGGAGCGTGGCGGCGGCGGAGACCGGCGCCCTCCGCGAGCTCTCCTTCGCGACGCTCGTGGAGCGGTCGCGCGCGGCCACCGATCCGATGTATTACATCTGAGC
>CAWUOA010000078.1:0-11615 GCA_963923225.1 uncultured Planctomycetaceae bacterium | reverse complement strand
TCGCGGCCCGAGCCGAGCGGCTGGTGGTGTTCCACGAAGCCGACCGCATGCTGCCGCGCCGGCGACGTTGATCCGCCGGCCTTCGCCTCGCGTCAGGAGAGCGCGAGCGGCCCGGACCCGCAATAGTCGGGATTGCCGAAGCGCTCGAGCCCCGTGTGGCCGAAGGCGTGTGCGAGCGTGAGGAGGAGCCGGTTGTGGGGCACGGAGTCGAACTCCATCGCCCGCCCCGAGCGGAAGCCGAGGCCGCCGCCCAGAAGCACCCAGGGGATGTCCTCGCGGGTGTGGGAGTTGCCCTCGCCCAGCTCGTTGGTCCAGAGGATCGTGGTGTGGTCGAGCATCGAGCCGTCGCCGCCCGGCTCCGGGGTGGCGGCCAGACGCGAGGCGAGCCAGGCGACCTCTCCGGCGTACCAGGCGTTGATCTTGGTGAGCTTCTCCTGCGCGGAGGCGTTGCTGTTGGGCTCGTGGGAGAGGTCGTGCTGGCCCTCGTCCACACCCAGCCACTTCATGTGGGGCTGGCCGACGGAGTTGGTGTACTGCAGCGTGGCGACGCGCGTGAAGTCGGCGGCGAGGCCGGCCACGAGGAGCTCGATCTGCATCCGGCTGAGTTGCGGCATGCGGTCGTTCTGCTCGAGGACGCCCGGCTCGAGCACCGGCACGACGTGGGCCTGGGCCTGCCGGTCCTCGGCGAGCCCGCGTTCGAAGTCGCGGACCAGCGCCGCGTGCTCCTCGAGGATCCGTCGGTCCTCGGCCGGCAGGCTCGCCGACACCTCGGCGAGGTCCTCGTTGAGCTCGTCGAGGACGCTCCGCATGCTCTCGCGGTGCCGCGTGCCGCCCCACAGCTTGTCGAACATGCGGTAGGGGTCGTCGATCGGGGCCACCGGCCGATTGGGGCCGGAGTAGACCATCCGCGTCCAGGTGTCGGCCCGGTCGGGCACGAGGACGCCGAACTCGAGCGAGCCGAAGCGCGTGGCGGTGTCGGGCCGCGACTGGAGGAAGCGGGCGATCTCCTGGTCGATCGAGGGACCGCTCGACCAGCCCGCCGGCGTGTCGCTGCCCCCCTGGATGTTGCCGGGGAAGAGCTCGACGCCGGTGAGCAGGCAGCCGATGCCGCGCATGTGGCCGTCGCCGTCGCCGCGGATCTTGTTGCCCACGCCCTTGAGCGTGAGGAGCCGGTCCTTGAAGGGGGCCAGCGGCTCGAGGATCGGGCGCAGCTCCGCCTGCGGCGCGTCCCCTTCGGCTGCGGTGAAGGAGCCGGCCGTCTTCGGCCAGAAGTTCTCCCGCACCGTGCCGTCGGGGGTGAAGACGATCACCAGCCGTTGCCGTGGACCGGCCGATCCGGCCCGGGCGAGCGACGGGAGGTTCGCCAGGAACGGCGCCAGCGCCGTTCCTGCCGCGAGGCGTTCGAGCATCGCGCGGCGGGTGATCATCGGGATTCTCCTGTCTGGACGGCGGCCGGCGGAGGAAAGGCCGCCACCTTCATGATATCGACCACCGCCTCGTGAATGTCGCAGCCCCGGGCCTCGAAAGCGAGACGGAGTCGGTCGGGCACGTCGGGCCCCCAGGCCCGCATCGGCTGCTTCACCAAGGCATGGAACAGCGCCTGGAGGAACGCATCCCGGGCATCGCGGCTCGAGGCCACCCACGCCCCCAGCTCGCGGGCGCCGTTGAACGAAACCGGCTCGCCGTGCCGCGGAACGTAGCTCCCCGAGGCGTCGATCGGCCCGCTGCCGTCCTCGGTGCGCAGTCGGCCGATGCCGTCCCAGTCCTCGAGCGTGAACCCGAGCGGATTGATCACCGAATGGCAGACCTGGCAGGCGACGGGGCTCGTCTGGAGGGTCACGCGCTGCCGCGTGGAAAGCCCGGGGTGGAGGTCGGGCGCCAGCGGCGCCACCGCCTCGGCCGGCGGCTTGAGGACGTTGCCGAGTACGCCACGGACGAGGAACACGCCACGGTGGATGGGGGAGCTGCCGCCGGAATAGGCGAGTACGCTGAGCAGCGCCGGATGGGTGAGCACGCCGGCGCGCCGGCCCTCGTCGAGCCGCACCGGACGGAAGCCGGCCCCAGGGGGCAGGTCGACGCCGTAGAGCGGGGCGAGGCGGCCGTTGATCCAGACCTCCTCGGCGGTGAACAGACGGCGGAAGTCGGCCGGCCCCGCGACGCCCTCGGCGTTCGCCCGCGGCGCCGGAAAGGCGACGTCGTCCAGGAACAGCCGCAGGCTCGTGCGCAGGTCGGCCGCGGTGTCGGGCCCGAAGCCGGGATAGCGGGCCTGGTCCTTGGCGGCCTCCGGCGCCAGATCGATCCGCGTCCAGCCGAGGAGGAAGTCGTCGATCTTGGCCCGGGCCCGGCGGTCGAGGAGCATCCGCCGAACCTGGGCCTCGATACGCTCGGGCGTGTCGAGCTCCCCCCGCGCCGCCGCGTCCAGGAGCGCCTGGTCGGGGAGGGAATCCCACAGCGCGAAGGAGAGCCGCGATGCCCCATGCCAAGGGTCGGCGTCGGCCGGCTCGCGGAACAGGAAGCGGGGAGACGAGAGGGCGAGGAGCACGGCGCGCTCGACCGCCGTGTCGGGGTCGGGCGACTCGGCGAACGGCCGGTCGACGTGGCGCTCGCGCTGCACGGCGTCGAGCGGACGGCGGAACGCCCGCTCGGCGAAGCTGGCCGCGAAGGCGCGGAGCTTCTCGCCGCGGTCGGGGGCGTCGGCCTTCACGCCGGCGAGCCGGCCGACACGGCCGCGGACGGCGTCGGCGGTCTCCACGGCGGCGGCCTCCACCGCCTCGAGCCACTCCTTCGACACCGAGCCGCCGCGCTCGTAGCCGATGCTGCGGTCATCGGGCGGAAAGGGCGTGGCGACGACGTGCGTGGACGGAGCGTCGAGCGGGAGCAGGCAGCGCGAGGGAACGCGTTCGAGGACGCCGTGCGGGGGCTTCCAGAGCAGTTCGATCGACGCCCGACGCGGGTGCTCGTAGCGGGTGTTGTCGACCCCCTGGCTCGCCTTGGAGAACTCCAGCCTCACCGGGTAGGCGCGGCCGGCCAGGAGATGGATCGTGCCGCGGTACTCCGACTCGTCCCCCGACTTCACCAGCGCGTCGATCAGCGCCGGACCGTTCCAGTCGGGATGGTTGACCAGGAGCCGCGTGGCATGGCCCGTGCGGACGACGAACTCGTGCGGCCCGCTCTCGGTCGGCACGATCGAGCCGCGCCAGCGGATCGCGAATCGCCCCGGCTCGAAGCGCTCGGGATCGGGCCCCTCGACGCCGAAGTCGAAGCCCACCTCGGGATCGACGCGCTCGAAGACGCGGCGGCGGTCGTCGAAGTCGCGCCCCTGGAAATACTGGCCGCGCAGGCCGCGCTCGGCCGTCGGCGGCGGCGCCTGGCCCGTGAAGCCGGCGACGAGATCGGCGATCGCCCCGCGGTGCTGGCCGACGGTGAGTCGGCCCAACTCGACGCGCGCCGGCCGGTTGCGATCGCGTGCCAGGGGCGAATAGAACGCGGCGTGGATCCACTCCGCCACCTGCCGGCTCTCGTCCGCGGACAGCAGCGCCGGATCGTCCTCCGGCATCGTCTCGTCGATGATCGAGGCGAGCTGTCCGGCCGAGCGCTCGCCGAAAAGCGGCTGCGGCACCCGCTCGGTGCCGGCGCCGTTCTCGCCGTGGCAGCGCTGGCAGTGCCGCTGGTAGAGGGCCTGTCCCGGATGGCCGTCGGCGCCTCGGGCGCCGGCCGGCGAGAGGAGCAGGAGGAGAGGCAGGATCGATGCGGGAAAACGGCGAATACCGGACATGAGGGTATTTTACCCCGCATCCCGCGCCGGGTCAGGGCTTCCTTCGGCCGGGTGACGGCCGCTTGTTTCCGGCCTTCGGGGGCCTCGTCCCGGCGTCGGGCGCGTCGCCGCCGATCGCGGGCGCGTCGCGGCCGGGCGGCGCGATGTCCCGCGCCCGCACCTCGAGAAGGACGCTCTCGTTGTCGCTGTCGGGGATCGGCCAGGCCGCGACACGGCGCACCGAGACCTTCTTCACGAGCCCCCTGTGACGGGCCTCCCCCTTCTCCTCTTCCCAGCGCGGCCCCTTGATGACGAGCATCCGGCCATAGCGGTCGGCGATCGGCTCGAACCAGCCGAGCAGCTTCACCAGCGGAGCCACGGCGCGGACGACGAGCGTGTCGAAGCGGTCGCGCGGCCCCCGGCCCGCGACGAGTTGCTGTGCCGCTCCTTCGTGCACCGGGATCGACAACCCGGCCTCGGCGACGATCCCGCGCACGGCCCGCGCCTTCTTGCCGACGCTGTCGGCGAGCTCGACGCGCAGGTCGGGCCGGAGGATGGCCAGCAGCACCCCCGGCACCCCGCCGCCGGTGCCGACGTCCAGCACGCGCTCCCCGGGGGCGAGCCGCGCGGCGACCGCCACGGCGTCGGCGACGTCGCGGGCCACGAAGCGGGGGACGTCGGTGTGGCGGGTGAGATTGAGCCGCTCGTTCCAGGCCCACAGCCTGGCGGCGTAGGCGGCCAGGCCTCGCTCCGCCCCGGCCGGCACATCGAGCCCGGCCTTGCCGCACTCGGCGCGGATCTCCAGGGCCAGCCCCACGACGTCGACCGGCCCGGCGGAGGGCTCGCCTCCGCCGGTGCCGGCGTCGTCGGATACGGGACCGTCGTGGTGGGATCCGCTCACTTGATGAACAGCATCTCGCGATAGGTGGGGAGCGGCCAGAGGTCGTCGGGAAGGATGACCTCGATCTGGTCGGCGATCTCGCGGAGGGCGTTCATCGCCGGGATCACGTGGCCGTGGAAGTGGGCCACCTCGGCCGACACGTCGCCGCCCCCATGGTGCGACGCCACCTTCTCCAGCGCCGCGATCGCCCCCTCGAGCTCGCCGACCAGGGCCGTGAGCTTGTCGAGCGTCCCCATGTGGACGGTCTTGCCGAGGTTCTTGAGCTTCGCCGCGATGTCGACGAGCTCCCCCTGGTAGCGGTACGCCGCCGGGAGAACGAGCGTCTTGGCGATCTGCAGCGCCGACTGGGCCTCGGTGTTGATGTCCTTGCAGTAGCGCTCCATGTAGATCTCGGAGCGGCTGCGGAGCTCGCGCTCCGAGAGGACGCCGTACTTCTCGAACATCGCGATGTTCGTCGGCGAGGCGAGCGTGGCGAGGGCGTCGGGGGTGGTGCGGAGGTTCGGAAGCCCGCGCTTCTTCGCCTCGTCGTGCCACTCCTGGGAGTAGCCGTTGCCGTTGAAGATCACCGCCTTGTGCTCGGAGATGATCTGCTGGAGGAGCTTCTCCACGGCGCCGGGAAGCTTGGCGGCGTCGCCACCGGTGGCCTTCTCGAGCTCCGTGGCGATCCAGTCGAGGCTCTCCGCGACGATCGTGTTCAGGGCCACCAGCGGCCCGGCGATCGACTGCGCCGATCCGACCGCCCGGAACTCGAACTTGTTCCCGGTGAAGGCGAAGGGGCTCGTGCGGTTGCGGTCGCCGGCGTGCTGCGGGAGGGGCGGGAGCGTGTGGACGCCGACGGTCAGGGTGCCTGCCGCCTTGGAGCTGGTCGCCTTCCCCTTCTCGATCTGCTCGAAGACGTCGGCGAGCTGCTCGCCGAGGAAGATCGAGATGATCGCCGGGGGAGCCTCGTTGGCGCCCAGACGGTGGTCGTTGCCGCTGTGGGCCACGACCGAGCGGAGGAGGTCGCCGTGGAGGTGGACCGCGCGGATCACCGCGGCGCAGAACACGAGGAACTGCATGTTCGCATGCGGCGTCTCACCCGGCTCGAGGAGGTTGCCGAGCTTGCATCCCATCGACCAGTTGACGTGCTTGCCGGAGCCGTTGATTCCGGCGAAGGGCTTCTCGTGGAGGAGGCACGACATGCCGTACTTCTGCGCCACGCGCGTCAGCGTCTGCATGATCGACTGCTGGTGGTCGGTGGCGATGTTGGCGTTCTCGTAGACCGGCGCGATCTCGTACTGGCCCGGAGCCACCTCGTTGTGCCGCGTCTTCACCGGCACGCCGAGCTTGTAGAGCTCGCGTTCCACCTCGAGCATGAACGCCAGCACGCGCTCCGGAATGGCCCCGAAGTACTGATCCTCGAACTCCTGCCCCTTCGGCGGCTTGGCGCCGAACAGCGTCCGGCCGGTCATCACCAGGTCGGGGCGGGCGAAGTAGAAGTTGCGGTCGATGAGGAAGTATTCCTGCTCCGGTCCGGCCGAGGCCATCACCTGGCCGACGTCCTTGTGGCCGAAGAGGGCGAGCACGCGGCGGGCCTGCTTGTCGAGCGCCTGCATCGAACGGAGGAGCGGCGTCTTCTTGTCGAGGGCCTCGCCGGTCCAGGAACAGAACGCCGTGGGAATGCAGAGGGTGGTGCCGTTGGGGTTGTCGAGGATGTAGGCGGGGCTCGTCGGATCCCAGGCGGTGTAACCGCGGGCCTCGAACGTCGCCCGGAGGCCGCCGGAGGGGAAGCTCGACGCGTCGGGCTCGCCCTGGATCAGCTCCTTGCCGGTGAACTCGAAGATCGCCTCGCCGTCACCGGAGGGGGAGAGGAAGCTGTCGTGCTTCTCGGCGGTCAGGCCGGTGAGGGGATAGAAGACGTGGGCGTAGTGGGTGGCCCCCTTCTCGATCGCCCAGTCCTTCATCGCCAGCGCCACCGCGTCGGCGATCGACGGGTCGATCGGCTTGCCCTGCTTGATCGTCGCCTGCAGCGCCTTGTAGACGCTCTTCGGGAGACGGTCCTTCATCGCCGCGTCGCCGAAGACGTTGGCGCCGAAGATCGCGCTCGTGGGGGTCTCGCGGAAGTTCCACGCTTGGCCGGCGGACTTGTAGGCGTTGATGGCGGCGATCGCACTGGCACGGGCGGAGGTCATCGGGGATTCCTTCTTCGGGGGGAAAAAGCGCGGTCGACCCGACCGGCGGGCAGGGGAGCGAGAGCCGGGGGGGCGTGGAGGGAGCGGAATGGGGAGGGAACGACGCGTCGGCGACCGCCACGGCACCGGGCGTCTCCCCGAGGAGGCAGACGGCCGGCGACGCCATGGCAAGAAGCAGCCTCGCACGGGGGTGAGCACGCGCAGCGGTCCCCGGGACACGCATCGGGACGACGGACACCGGGCACCGCCATGCCCCGCGTCCGCGTACTCTGACTCCGACGTGTCCTCACCCGGACCGGCCGATTCGCGTCCTCGCCGTGCCCCGCAGCCAGAAGAAGAAGTCCTGCGGAGGAAACGACTGATTCGTCCAGAGCGTAGCCCGCAGGGAGCGGAGATTCAAGGACCGCCACCGGCCCCGGGGAGGCGCGTCGGCTCGCCGCGACGGGGGACCGCCCGACCGTCCGGGCCGGCTTGGTCGCCACCGCTCACCGGGCCGCGTGGGCGCGGGCGGAGGGGCGGGGCTGCGGCCGCGCGACCGACTTCCGCGCGGTGGCCACCGCCGCGTCGAGGGCGGCGTCGGCCGCCGCCGTGCCCGGGGTACCGGCCGAGGTGACCGTCACGCCACCGTCCACCGGGCGGGCCGCGGAATGCACCGCCACGTCGGGCTCCACCCCCACGCGGGCGTAGGGCCGCCCCTTCGGCGAAAAGAACTTCGCGGTGGTGAGGCGGAGGCCCACGCCACCGACCTCGAGCGGGAAGATCCCCTGGATCGATCCCTTGCCGAAGCTCCGGCTCCCCACGATCGTGCCCCTGCCATGATCGCGGATGGCCCCGGCGAAGATCTCGCTCGAGCTGGCCGAGTCGCCGTCGATCAGCACCACCAGCGGCATCCGCCAGGTGCCCGGGCGGGCGGCGGAGTAGTTGAAGTCCTCTTCCGGGCTCCGGCCCCGCGTGGCGACGACCAAACCGCGGTCGAGGAACAGATCGGCCACGTCGACCGCCGCGGAGAGGAGCCCGCCGGGGTTGCCGCGGAGATCGACGACCAGGGCCTTCATGCCGGCGGCATCGAGGCGTCGCAGCGCCGACTCGAGGTCGGCGGCCGTCGTCTTCTGGAAGGAAGACAGCTTGAGGTGCGCGATCCCTTCGGCGGCGTCGATCATCCGCACGTCCTCCACGCTCGGCACCTCGACATGCTCGCGCCGCAGCACGAGGCGCCCCGCGGGGGCGGAGTCGCGCACCACGTCGAGCGTCACCGTCGATCCCTCCGGACCCTGGAGGAGCTGGGCCGACTCGTCCACCGACATCCCGCCGATCGGCCGGCCGTCGACCGCCACCAGATGGTCGCCGCCGCGGAGGCCGCCGCGCTCGGCGGGGCTCGCGGCGATCACGTCGACGACGAGGAGGCCGTCGGGAGCGGTCTTGAGCTCCACCCCCAGGCCGACGAAGTTGCCTTCGATCTGGGAATAGAGGTCGTCGAGTTGGCCGTTGGTGAGGAACGCCGAGTATTCGTCGAGCCCGCCCATCGAGGCCGCCGTCATCTCCATCAGCGTCACCGCCGGGGGGACGCCGAGCGTGGAGTGGCCGATCCGCGCGACCCAGGCCACCGCCGTCTCCGCCTCCGACTGCGAACCGATCGTCCGGCCGGCGAGGAGCCGCCCCACCTGATCGCGGTAGCTCGCGCGGCGCTCGGGGGTCGCGTGCGGCGCGTGCAGCGACACGAACAGCGGGTGGTCGATCGCCACGTCCATCGAGCGGCAGCCGCGGAGGGTGAGGCGGTGCCAGTCGGGCACCTCGACGTGGTGCGTGCGGATGCGCGAGAGGACCTCGGCATGGAGGCGGCGGCCGTCGGCCTCGGAGAGCGTCGCCAGCCGCTGCCGGAACGCCGTCTCGGAATGGCGGCGGACGAGATCGCAGTGGATGCGCGCCAGGTCATGGTGGTCGGCGAGCTCGGGTGGCAGCGCGCCCTGGCGGACCAGCGGCTCGCACGCCGCGACCACGTCGGCCCAGCGGCCCTCGCGCCCGAGCGACACCACCCGCGTGGCGAGCTCGCCGCCGGCCGCCGACTGGGGAACGGCGGACTGAGGGACCGCCACGACCGGCGCGGCGGGGAGGGCCACCGTCGGCGCGCGGAGGGAGGGCGCGGCGACCGCCGGGGGATCCTCCTGGCCGATGACCGGCACGACCTGCGCGACCGACGTCGTCGGCACGATCGCCGCGACCGCCAAGGCCAGCATCGTCTCCGCCCAAGCGAGCCGCCGGCGCGAAACGGGCCGCGCGCCGTGGGGCACGATGGCGGGCGAAAATCCGTGATCGGCGGGGGGAGCCGTCCCCGCCGAAGACCGCCGAAACCGGCGGGAACACGCCTCGAGCAGGGCGATGTCCACGAATAACAGTCCGTTGACGGGGAGCCGCGTCCCGTGGCGGCCGGCAGCGGTCTGTCCTTCAACCGCTCGCGATTATGGATCATGGTTCGGAGCCGGTCAAAAAAACCGGGCTTCCCGAGCCGCGACGCCCTTCACGACACGTGGGTAGGATGGAGCCGTCGAGGAGAGCGCCATTCATGGAATCGCCGCACGGTACCGACGGAGCGACACCCGCGGCGGCTCCGCCCGGCGGGGCGCCTGTGGGGTCGCCGACGCTCGTCCTCCTCGACCGGGCGAGGCACGGCGACGGCGACGCCGTCAACCGCCTCCTCGATCGCCACCGCGCCTCCATCCGGCGGATGATCGACCGGCGCATGGACCGCGTGATGCAGCGGCGCGTCGACGCCAGCGACATCGTCCAGGACGTGATGCTCGAAGCCAATCGACGGCTGGCGGACTACCTCTCCAACCCGGCGCTGCCGTTCCAGACGTGGCTGCGCCACATGGCCCGCGACAGGCTCATCGACGCACACCGTCGTCATCGCGTGGCGGCGGCGCGGAGCCTCGACCGGGAGGTGCCGCTCGTGGCGGCGGGCGAGGACGCCTCGAGCCCCGACGGGGCGGCGCGGATCGCCGACCGGGAACTGACGCCGGCGGCCGCGGCCACCTGGCACGAGCTCGAGCACCGCTTCGCCTCGGCGGTGGAGCGGCTGGACGAGGACGATCGGCGGATCGTGCTCCTGCGGCACTTCGAGCACCTCTCCACCGCCGAAGCGGCCGAGGCGCTCGGGCTCTCCAAGCCGGCGGCGGGGATGCGCTATCTGCGGGCCATGCGGCGACTGCGCGTTCTCCTCGACCCGTCCGACCCGGGCGCCGAGGGCTGATCGGCCGGACTCGCCGTCCGGCCCCTGGCGGCTACCATGCGGGGTGCTGAATCGGTGGAGGGGACGAGGCGGATGCAGGCAGGCGGACGATCGACGGCGTCGGGGCCACGCGGGGGCGGCGGGGGAGCGGCGCGCGCCGTCGACGAGCCGCTCGCCCCGGACCAGGAGGAGCGGCTCGCCCTGCTCCTCGAAACGCTCTCCGACGGCGTCCGCGAGGACTCCGGCGGAGATGTCGAGGCCATGGCGCGGGAGCACCCCGACCTCGCCGGCCAGCTCCGGGAGCTCTACGCCGCGATGCGGATCACCGACGCGGTGGCCGAGCGGTCGACGATCCTCTCGGCGGGCGGCCACCCGCCCCATTTCGATGGCGACGCCACCCTGCCCTCGGTCGCCGAAGGCGCGGCTCCCGGCGTGCTTTCGCTGCCCGCGTCGTTCGGCGACTACGACCTCCTCGAGGAGATCGGCCGCGGGGGCATGGGGGTCGTCTACCGAGCGCGGCAGCGGAGCCTCGACCGGGTGGTGGCGGTGAAGATGCTCCTCCGCCGCGAGCTGGCCTCGCCCAGCGATCTGGCGAGGTTTCGCAGCGAGGCCGAGGCCGCCGCCCGTCTCGACCACCCGGGGATCGTGTCGGTGTTCGAGGTCGGCGAACTCGACGGCCATCCCTTCTACTCGATGCAGTACATCGAGGGCACCACGCTCGCCCGGCGCCTGGCCGACGGACCGCTCGAGCCGCGCGAGGCCGCGGCGCTGATCGCCGAGGTGGCCGGCGCCGTGCAGGCGGCCCACGCGCGCGGCATCCTCCACCGCGATCTCAAGCCGTCGAACATCCTTCTCGACGTGCACGGCCGGCCGCACGTCTCCGACTTCGGCCTCGCCAAGCGGCTCGAGGCGGACGACTCCGTCACGCACACCGGCGCCATCCTCGGCACCCCCTGCTCGATGTCGCCGGAGCAGGCGGCCGGCAGCCGCGGCGACGTCGGCCCCGCCAGCGACGTCTGGAGCCTCGGCGCGATCCTCTACCAGCTGATCACCGGCCGGCCGCCGTTCCAGGCCGCCAGCACCATGGACACGCTCCTGGCGGTCCTCGAGACCGATCCGCCGATGCCGCGATCCATCGACCGGCGCATCGACCGCGATCTCGAGCTCGTCACGCTCAAGTGCCTGCAGAAGCCGATCGACCTCCGCTACCGCTCCGCCGGGCTCCTCGCGTCCGATCTGCGTGCCTACCTCGCCGGCGAGCCGGTGTCGGCCAGCCGTGGCGGCTTCGCCGACGTCGTCTCCAGGCTCTTCCGCGAGACGCACCACGCCGTGGTGCTCGAGAACTGGGGCCTGCTCTGGATGTGGCATTCGGTGGTCGTGCTCGCCCTGTCGGTGACGACCGACGTCCTCGCCTGGCAGGGGATCACGACGCGCTGGCCCTACATGGTCCTGTGGGCCGGGGGGCTGGCGCTGTGGGCGCCGATCTTCTGGGCGCTGCGCCACCGCACCGGGCCGGTGACCGCCGTCGAGCGGCAGGTCGCCCACGTGTGGGGAGGGAGCATG
>CAWUOA010000077.1:0-11639 GCA_963923225.1 uncultured Planctomycetaceae bacterium | reverse complement strand
TCACTCGGCCTTCGGCGGCTTGGTATGGGCCAGGGCCAGAAGCGCGTAGGCGGTGACGAGGTTCGGGTCGTTCTCCATCCAGCGGGCGTTGGCGTTGACCCACGAGCCGTCCTCCTGCTGGCGGGAGAGCAGCGCGTCGGAGAGTTCGTCGCGCCAGGCGTGGGCCGTCCCCTTGGCGTCGGTGAAGTCCCCTTCGCCGAGGACGTCGAGGGCCTTGGCCATGGTGTGGTAGTAGTAATAGAGGCCGGCGTCTCCCATGCCGGGGTTCTCGTCGAAGGTGTAGTGCTTGGCGAGCCATTCGAGCGCCGCCTTCACGCGCGGGTCGTCCTTCTCCAGCCCGGCGAAGATCATGCTCTTGAGCCCGGCGTAAGTCATCGACGCGTAGCTCCGCAGGCCCCCTTCGGGCGTCGAGCCGGCCATGCTCTCACCGCCGTTGGCGGGGGTGTAGTAGAAGCCGCCGTCCGGATTCTTCGCCGGATGGGGCTGGTCGTTGTGCGGCCCGGGGAGGTTCTGCGTCCGCGACACGAACACCAGCGCCCGCTGGATGGCCGCGTCGTCGGCGGCGCTGCCGGCGTTGCGGAGGGCCTCCACCAGGAAGGCGGTGTTCGAGAGATCGGGCCGGCCCTTCTTGCCGTACCCCGCCCCGCCGTAATTGACGTCGGCGGGGGAGAGCCCCTCCGACTCGTCCCACTGCAGGCCCTCGAGGAACGACTTGGCCGACGCGATCTCGCCGTCGAAGCGGCCGTCGGCGTTGCAGGCCACGAGGGCCAACAGCGCGATCGCCGTCTCGTAGTTCCCGATCGCCGACTCGTCGGTGTGGATGCCGCCGGTGTCACGGCGGAAGGAGAGCAGGTGCTCGAGGCCGCGGCGGAGCACCGGCGCGTCGATCGGCGTGCCGCTCTCGGCGAGCGCCCCCACGACCAGCGCCGTCACCGCCGGGCCGGCGGCCGACGAGAAGCTCCCGTCGGCGGCCTGCCCCTTCTCGGCGAGGAACCGCGTGGCACGCACGATCGCCCGCTCGACGGCGGCCGGATCGGCGGCTCGCACCGCGGCCGGAATGGCCCCCGTGACGACCGCCGCGAGCAGCGGGAGGACGATCATGGAGTGGAAGCGGCGGCGCGACGGCGTGACGGGGGACATGGCTCGACTCCCGGGAACTCGGTGCAGGGAGGACACGGACCGGAGGGGACCGCCCGATCCTTCCACGCCAGGAAGAATACGGCCCCGGAAGCGCCGGGAGAAACGGGCCGGGCGGGGAATCGTCCGCCGGCGCGCGGCGAAGACGTCGCCGCGGGGCCCTCCGCTCAGACCGGCGCCGTCGGCAGGGCCCGCGGATGCCGTGGCACCTGCCGGGCCGGGGGCTCGCGCCCCTCCTCCAGGCTCCACTGGTCCCGCTCCGCGTCGGTGGCGTAGTAGGTGAGCCAGACGGTGGGATCCTCGCCGTCGGTGGCGCTGCAGTCCCAGTGGACGAAGTTGTCGGGCACGTCGACGCGCTTCACCGGCGTGGGGAGGATGTCGCGGCGCACCAGCGCGTAGAGCTCGCGGTCGGAGAGATGGTCGGTGAAGTCGAGGACGATCCGCTTCTCGTAGAGCCTGTCGATCGTCTCCCAGAGCCGTTCCCGGACCTGGTCGTCGTCCAGCGTGCAGGCCGGCTGCATCGCCAGCGCCGGCTCGAACCACCGGGCGATCGGCGCGGTGGCGGCCCGTTCCCAGGCGATCATCGACTCCAGGAACCGATTCTCCGCCTCGGTCGGAAACGACCGGAAGTCGATCTCGAAGATCGCCTCGTCGAGGTAGGGCTCGATCTCGTCGCGCAACTCGGCGTTGCGGAGGAGGCAGTCGACTTCGGCGGGATCGGGGTGTCGGGCGAGGGGCATGCCGGAAGGGTCCCATGGGGGCCGGAGCCGCCTGCGGCGAGCGGCTGTCCTGGGACGACGATACCAACGCACGGCGTCGGTTCAACGAACCGGATCGCGGTATTCCGGCCGTTTTTCCCCATGGCCGCCGGCACGATCGGTACGAGCGATCGAGTTTCCGCCCCCTCCCACTCCCGCCCCCTTTGCCGGGAACTCCCGTCCGGGTCGGCAGGCGGCCGCAAAGGCCGCCGGCGAGGGCTGCGGCGGCCGGGCCCGCTTCAAGACGGGCAGGCCGGGGAAACTCTGCGGGCGGGAATCCTTCAGGCGAGGATCCCCTGCACGACGTGGCCGTGGATGTCGGTGAGCCGGAATTGCCGTCCCTGGTAGCGCCACACCAGCCGCGTGTGGTCGATCCCCAGCAGCCACAGCATCGTGGCCTGCATGTCGTGGACATGGACCGGGTCGGCGGTGATGTTCCAGGCGAAATCGTCGGTGGCACCGTGGACGTGGCCGCCGCGGACGCCTCCCCCGGCCAGCCACCAGGAATAGGCCCGGCCGAAGTGGTCGCGCCCCCGGGGATTCGAGGGATCACCCTGGCCGAACGGCGTCCGGCCGAACTCCCCCCCCCACGCCACGAGCGTCTCGTCGAGGAGCCCGCGCTCCTTGAGATCGAGGACCAGCGCCGCCGAGGGCCCCTCGGTGTCGCGGCACTGCTCCTCGAGCTGCGTGAAGAGGTTGTTGTGCTGGTCCCAGCCGGCGTGCATCAGCTGCACGAAGCGCGTGCCGCGCTCGATGAGCCGCCGTGCCACGAGGCAGTTGAAGGCGAAGCTCCCCTTCACCCGGACGTCGGGCCCGTACCGGGCCAGGACGCGCTCGGGCTCGGAGGAGAAGTCGGTGAGCTCCGGCACGCTCGACTGCATCCGGAAAGCCATCTCGTACTGTGCGATGCGGGTATCGATCTCCGGATCGCCGTAGTCGGCCAGATGCGCGGCGTTCATCGCGGCGATGTCGTCGAGCAGCGCACGGCGGGCCGCCCGGCTCACCCCGGGGGGGTCGGCGAGGTAGGGCACCGGATCGCCGACGTTGCGGAACCGCACCCCCTGGAAACGGCTGGGGAGGAAGCCGCTGCCCCAGTAGTAGTCGAAGAACAGCTGCCCGCAGGTCTTCCCCTTGTCGGAGGAGGTCATGACGACGAACGCCGGCAGCTCGTCGGTGTCGCAACCCAGGCCGTAGGTCGCCCAGGCCCCCATGCTCGGCCGGCCCGGCACCTGGGAGCCGGTCATGAAGAGCGTGACGCCCGGGGCATGGTTCACCGCCTCGGTGTGCATGCTCCGCACCACGCAGATCTCGTCGGCCAGTGCCCCGACGTTGGGGAGCATCTCGCTGAGCTCGATCCCCGACGCGCCGTACCGCCGGAAGGGCTTGATCGCCGGCTGCGTCGGCCACTTGGCGTAGCCGCTGGACATCGTGGAGAGGCGCGTCGTCCCCCGCACGCTCTCGGGGATGTCCTGCCCCTTGTGACGCTCCATCTCCGGCTTGGGATCGAAGAGGTCGACATGCGACGGCCCGCCCCCCTGCCAGAGCATCACCACGCGTTTGGCGCGCGGCGCGTGGTGGGGCACCCCGGCGATGCCCGGGATGCCACCGGCGGAGGAGGCGTCGCGCGAGAGCATCGCCGAGAGGGCCACCGAGCCGATCCCCAGGCCGGCCGAGCCGAAGAGGCGGCGCCGCGAGACGCGCAGCCGATTCTCCGCCAGGCATCCGGCCAGATCGTCGTGGCGGGCGTCGGGGTGTGCGTCTGGTCGCTCCATCCGGGTCACTCCCTCGTCAGGGACTCGTCGAGGTTGAAGATCGCCAGGCAGGTCGCGGAGAACGCCGCGTGCTCGACCGGGTCGAGCCCCTCGGCCTTCGGGGCTTCGCCCACCGCCAACAGCGCCGCCGCCGCGGCGGGGTCGGCGGCGTAGAAGCCGCGCTGCCGCTCGAGCATGTGGCGGAGCATCGCCAGGTCGCGCTCCCCCGGCACGCGCCCCGCGACGCGGCGGAAGGCGGCGGCGAGCCGGGCGTCGGCATCGGGCGCGGACTGCATCACCTTCGCGGCGAGGACCCGCGAGGCCTCGACCCAGGTGGGGTCGTTGAGCGTGGTGAGGGCGTGCAGAGGCGTGCAGGTGGTCGCGGTGCGCACCCGACAGGTCTGGCGGTTGGCGGCGTCGAACATGTTCGCCGGGCTCACCGTCCGCCGCCAGAAGGTGTAGAGGCTCCGCCGCCAGAGGTCGGCGCCGTGCGACTGGGGATAGGTGAAGTCGCGCTCCTTGGTGATCGCCAGAGCCTCCCAGATCTGGTCGGGCTGGTAGGGGTAGGCCGGCGCCCCCCCGACCCGTCTTTCGAGCAGGCCGCTCGCGGCCAGGGCCACGTCGCGGAGCACCGGAGCAGGCATGCGGAACCGGGCGGCGCGGCCGAAGCGGCGGTTCTCGGGATCGGCGGCGAGATCGGCGGGGCGGACGCGGCTCGACTGCCGGTAGGCGGCGCTCGACACGATCAGCCGGTGCATCTGCTTCTGGCTCCAGCCCCGGTCGCGGAACTCGAGCGCCAGCCAGTCGAGCAGCGGCAGGTGGAGTGGGTACTCGCTCTGCACGCCGAGATCCTCGGCGGTCTTCACCAGGCCCGTGCCGAAGAAATGCTGCCACATCCGGTTCACCTGCACCCGGCCGGTGAGCGGATGGTCGGGGCGGAACAGCCACCGCGCGAAGCCGAGCCGGTTGGCCGGCGCCCCCTCAGGCAGCGGCGGCAGCACCGCCGGCGGCGCGAAGCCCACCGGATCGCCGACGGGGGAGAGATAGTCGCCCCGGTCGAGGAGCCGCGTCTCGCGCGGCCGCTCGTCGCTCATCACCATCACGCGCGGGATCTGGTCGGCCCGGTACTCGCCGAGCTGGCGGCGGAGGGTGGCGGCCCGCTCCACCGGCGCCGCCTTGCCCGCCACCTCGCCCTGCACCTTCTCGCCGAAGTGCTTGCGCAGTCCGGCGTCGATGGCGGCCTTCTCCTCGTCGGTCCGCTCCCCCTCGGGCTTCCGCAGCTTCTCGAGGAGCTCCGCCGGCAGCCCCGCGGCGTCGCCGGGAGCGCCCGAGGCGAGAAGCCCCTTCCGCCACCCCTGGTAGGCCGCCTCGATCACCGGCGCCGCCTCGCCGTCGGCCGCGAGTATTTTCGCCTCGAAATCGGCGATCCGAGCCCGGTTCTCGTCGGTGGGGAGCTCGAGGAACGGCGGCGCCACGCGGATCCGCGACGAGAAGTACTGCGGCGCGCCGCTTTCGGGCACGCGATTGAAGGCGTCGAGGAGGCCGTAGTAGTCGCGCCGGGTGAGCGGGTCGTATTTGTGGTCGTGGCACTGGCAGCAGGCGAGCGTGAGGCCGAGCCAGGTGGTGCTCGTGGTGTCGACCCGGTCGAAGAGGTTGTTGAACCGCTGCTCCTCGGCGATCGCCCCCCCTTCGCCATTGAGGAGATGGTTGCGGTTGAAGCCGCTGGCGACGGCTTGCGCCTCGGTGGCCTTGGGGTCCCCCGGCACCTCGGGGAGGAGATCGCCGGCGAGCTGCTCGATCGAGAAGCGGTCGAAGGGCATGTCGGCGTTGAGCGCCTTCACCACCCAGTCGCGCCACATCCACTGCCAGGTATCGCCGTCCTGCTGGAAGCCGTTGGAGTCGGCGTACCGGGCGGCGTCGAGCCAGGCCAGCGCCATCCGCTCGCCGTAGGCGGGGCTGTCGAGCAGCCGGTCGACGAGGCGCTCGTAGGCGTCCGCGGCGGGGTCGGCCACGAACGCGTCGATCTCCTCCGGAGTCGGCGGGATGCCGGTCAGGTCGGCGGAGAGGCGGCGGATGAGCGTCGTGCGGTCGGCCTCGGGCGAGGGCTGCATCCCCGCGGCCTCGAGACCCGCGAGCACGAAGACGTCGATGCCGTTCCTCACCCACCCCCCCCGGTTCACGGCCGGGGGATCGGGACGGACCGGCGGCTCGAACGCCCAGTGCCGCCGGTACTCCGCACCGGAGGCGATCCAGCGGCGGAGGAGGTCGCGCTGCTCGGGAGTGAGCCGCCGATTCGACGACGGCGGCGGCATGACGACGTCGGCGTCGCTCGAATCGACGCGTTCCAGCAGGCTGCTGGCCCCGGGGTCGCCCGGCACGATGGCCCGCATCGCCGTGGCGGCGTCGCGATCGTCCAGCCGCAGGTCGGCCTGCCGCTTGGCCCCGTCCTGGCCGTGGCAGTAGAAGCAGTTTTCCGAGAGGATCGGCCGGATGTCGCGGTTGAAGTCGATCGTGTCGTCGGCCGCGGATGCGGAACGGCCGGCGGCGGCGACCGCCGCCACCAGCACGAGCAGGCGAGCGACCGCCGCTCCCCGCGAGGGGGAATGAGGCCGGGCCGCGAACGAGGATCCGGTCGGCATGGTCATGGCGGCAACGGGAGACGGGGGGTCCGCGGCGAGGCGCACCGGATCCCCCGCACCACCCGACGGGCTTGCCCAGGAGGTACAGTCCACCCCATGAGTCTACCCCGCGAAAAGAGGCCGGTGCACGCGGCGGATCCCCTCCCGGCCGCCGCCGACGTCGCCGTCGTGGGAACCGGCGCCGCGGGGCTCTTCGCCGCGATCCAGGCTGGCCGCGCCGCCGCCGCGGCGGGGCGGAGCCTCTCCCTGGTGGGTCTCGACGCCTCGGGGAAGCTCGGCGCGAAGATCCTCGTCTCGGGGGGAGGCCGCTGCAACGTCACCAACGTCCGCGTCACCGAGCGCGACTACGCCGGCAGCACGGCGCCGGCGATCCGCCGTGTCCTCGGCCGCTTCACCCCGGAGCAGACGCTCGCTTTCTTCCGCGACTCGGGCATCGCCTGCTACGAGGAGCCGGACAACGGCAAGCTCTTTCCGACGACCGACTCCGCCCGCACGATCCTCGAGGCGCTCCTTTCGGCCGCGCGGGCCGCGGGGGTGCGCCTCGTCCATCCCGCCCGCGTGACGACGATCGCGCGCGACGGCGCGGGGCTCCGCGTCGAGTGCGGCTCGGGCGCGCTTGCGGCTCGGCGCGTGATCCTCGCCACCGGCGGCCAGTCGCTGCCGAAGTCGGGCTCCGATGGCTCGGGGTTCGCGCTGGCCCGCGCGCTTGGCCACTCGATCGCCGAGCCGATCGTGCCGGCGCTGGTGCCCCTGGTCCTTCCCGGCGGCCATTGGATCCGCGAGCTCACCGGCCTCGCGCTCCCCGCCACGTTCACGCTCGAGTCGGCCGCCGGCAAAGCCCTCGCCACCGCCTCGGGGAGCACCCTCTGCACCCACACCGGCCTCTCCGGCCCGGCGACGCTCGACATCAGCCGCCACTGGCTCGTGTCGCGTGTCCGTGATCCCGCCGCACGGCTGCTGCTCGACTGGCTCCCCGCGCTTCCCGCAGCCGCGCTCGAGGCGGAGCTCCTCGCCGCCGGCTCGCGGGGGGCGCTCGCCGTCCTCAAGGGCCACCTCACCGAGCGCCTCGCCCGCTGCCTCTGCGCCCAAGCCGCCGCGCCGCCGACCGGCGACCTGCCGCGCGACGCCAGGCGCCGGCTCGTCGAGGGGGTCAAGCGGACGACGCTCCCGGTGGAGGGGGACCGGGGCTGGAACGTCGCCGAGGCCACGGCCGGCGGCGTGCCACTCTCGGAAGTGAGGCTCGAGACCATGGAGAGCCGGATCTGCCCGGGGCTGTTCCTCGCCGGCGAGATCCTCGACGTCGACGGCCGCATCGGCGGCTTCAACTTCCAGTGGGCCTGGGCGAGCGGCTTCGTCGCCGGCCGCGCCGCGGCGGGGGAGTAGTCGCTGCCGGGCCCCCTCAGCCCGCCCGGTGGAGGCGGGCCGCCGACGGGAGGAGCCGGTCGATGGCGGCCATCACGGCCTCGGTGCCGATGGCGTCGATCCGGGCGGCGCCGGTGGGCCAGCGGAGCCCCGCCACGCGCGCGGGGAAGAGCGACTCTTCCAGGCGCTCGAAGAGCGTCTTCTCGGTGCGGTCCGAGCGGAGGACCTCGAACGGCGTGCCCCAGGGATGCCACTGGTTGGGGTCGGTGGGCCCGATGAGCGCCACCACCGGCACGCCGTACGACGCCGCGACGTGCAGGAGGCCGGTGTCGATCCCCAGGCAGAGATCCATCCGCGAAAGGAGCGCGCCGGTCTCGCGGAGCCCGAGGTCGGCGGTGAGGTCGTGGAGCCGGCCGGCGCCCGGCGGGCCGACGCGGGCCGCGATGTCGGCGTGCATGGTCATGTCGCGCGGCGCACCGCAGAACACGATCTCGCAGCCGCGCTCCCTGACGAGCCATTCCGCCACGCGCGCCATCCGCTCGACCGGCCATTCCCTCTCCACCGCCGTCGACCGCGGCGCCAGGAACACGCGCGGCCGGCCGGGGGCGAGCCGGGCGAGGAGCCGGTCGACCTTCGCGCCGATCCCGGGATCGACCCAGTTCTCGTTGTGGGCGTCGTCGATCGCGATCCCGTCGGCGCGGAGCAGGTCGAGAAACACCTCCACCTCGTGGCGGTGCTCGCGGATCGGCACCGCGCGGTCGAGGAGCAGCGATCCTCCCTGCGGCGCGAAGCCGACGCGCCACGGGATGCCCGCCAGGCGCGTCTGGAGGATCGCCGAGAGCGACCGCTTGAGGACGTAGGCCCGGTCGTATCCCCGCGACCGCAGCCAGGCGGCGTTGGCGACCACCGCCCTACAGGTGCTCATCCGGCCCTTGCCGGTGATCCCGGGCGCCGTGATCAGTTCGTCGACGTACGGGCAGTCGGCGAGGACGCTTCCCGAGGCCTTCTCCACGAGCACGTCGATCCGCGCCGCGGGGAAGGCGCGGCGGAGGTTCCGCAGGAACGGGATCGCCAGCACCGTGTCCCCCACGAAGCGGGTGCGGACGACGAGGATTCTCCCGGGGGCGGCGTCCATGGCGGTCGTGGCGGGGGCTCGGTGCTAGCGGGCGAAGCCGACGAAGAAGCTGAACAGCTGCTGGCTGTCGTACGGGGCGTAGACCACGGGGACGGCGAAGTCGAGCGCGATCGGCGCCGGGCCCATCGCCGGGAGCGTGATCCGCAGGCCGACGCCGGGCGCGACGCGCATCTGGCTGATCGAGACGTTCGACTCCACCGTGCCGAAGTCGGTGAACACGACGCCGCGGAGGGTGTCGTCGGCGGTGATCGGGAACAGGTACTCGACGGTGTTGAGCCACTCGAACGGACCGCCGACGATGGCCCCGTTCTGACGGGGGCTCGCCCCGCGGAACACGAAGCCGCGGAGGGTGTTGTAGCCGCCGGCGAAGAAGTTGTCGTAGGCGGGGGTGTTCGGTCCCGACATGCCGAGGACCGAGCCGACGGAGAGGACGTGCCGCCCCGAGCCGTCGGGACGCTCGTTGAGGAGGAAGTACTGCCGCGCCTCGAGGATTCCGCGCGGGTAGACGAAGGTCCCGATCACCTGCTCGAACTCGAACGTCGCCAGGTGGCCCTGCGTGGGGAGGAAGGGGCTGTCGCGCGTGTCGTGGACGAGGCCGGTGCTGAAGCCGTAGACGGCGTTGGTCCCCAGCATCTCCTGGATCTTCGGGGCGTAGACGCGGGGATTGAAGACGTTCACGCTCTCGCCGCGGAAGCCGGCGTTCACCGAGAGATCGGGGGCGAAGGCGAATTGGTAGCCGAGGCCGACGCGGCCGCCGGCGCGGGCCTCCGCCCAGTCGTAGAACGCGCGGGTGTAGTAGGAGGCGCTCGTCGACAGCCCGATGCGGGTGTCGAAGAGGTAGGGCTCCTGGAAGGTGGCGGTGTAGCGCTGCAGCTGCGTGCCCGGCGCCGCCTCGAGGCGGAATCGCTGGCCGGCGCCGCGGAAGGCGGTGCCGTTGCGGACGTCGTCCCAGCTCCGCGGCAGGCGGAAGAGGTCGAAGTTCTGCTCGTCGACGACGATGTTGCCGACCAGGCCGGCGTTGGAATTGACGCCGGCACCGATCATCAACCGGCCGGTCTGCGTCTCCTCGGCGTCGACGTCGACGATGACGTACGGCTCCTGGCCCGGGAAGACCTGGAGCGGCTCGGGGAATCCCGGAGCCACGCCCGGCTGGAAGCCCGGCGGGAGCTGGCCGCCGGGGAAGCCGGCCTGCGGCGGGGGAAGCACCTGGCCCTGCGGCTGCCAGGGGGTCGGCGCCACGGCACCGGGCTGGAAGCCGGCGGCCGGGCTCGGGGCGTAGCCGGGAGCCACCGGCTGCTGCGCCACGTACACCGGAGCCTGCCCCTGCACCTGCTGGACCTGTCCGGGGCCCTGCGGCGTCACCGGCGCCTGGAAGCGGCCGTAGTCGACCGATTCCGGCCCGGTCGGCTGGAGGGCCGTTCCTCCCCAGGGGGCGGAGGCGGGCTGGGCGGCGTACCGCGGGGGCTGGCCGGCGGGCGCCACGCCGGGGGCGGGAGTGAGGATCGATCCCTGCTGTGGCACAGACGGCTGGCCGAAGGGCTGGACGTAGCCGGGCTGGGCGAAGCCGGGCTGCGGGCTCTGGCCGCGCCACACCGGCGCCCCGGGCTGCCGCGGCGCCGCGGGGGGCGCCGACACCGGCGCCGGGCGGGCCACCGCCTCGGGGGCCGAGCCCGCCTCCGGGGCGAGATCCCCTTCGAGGACCAGGTCGATCACCGCGTCCACGGCGTCGTCGCCGTCGGGGCTCTGGCCGCGGAATCCCGGCTTCTTCGGGTCGCGGGCCATCTGCATGTCGTCTTCGTCGGGCTTGCTGAAGACGATCCGCGGCCCCTCCCCCTTCGCCGCGTCGGCGGCGAAAAGGCTGCTCGACTTCAGCCGCCGCTCGTCGTCACGCAGCTTGCGGATGTCGAGGATGTCGCCCGGGCGGAGCGAGAGGCGGTTGAGGATCGTGCTGTGGCGCGTGTGGGGGTGCTCGCCGCGGATGCGGACGTTGATCTTGCCGACGCGGTAGCGCTGCCCCTCGGCGACGTTGTAGACCAGGTCGAGTTCGCCCGGCTGCTCGAGGAAACGGGGATCGGCGCGGATGTCGGCGAAGACGAACCCGCGGCCGCCGTAGATGTCGCGGATCAGCGACAGGTCGGCGTCCATCTTCGACTGGTTGAACGGCTCGCCGCTCTTGAGCTTGAGATCACGGGAGAGGAACTCGTCCTTGAAGCGGCTGTTGCCCGTGAAGGAGATGTTGCGGACGTTGTAGCGCGGCCCCTCGTTGATCACGAAGGTGAGCAGCGTCCAGTCGCGGCCGCCGCCGTGCACCACCTGCAGTTCGCGGCCCACCTTGGCCTGGAAGAAGCCCAGGCTGCGGTAGTAGGCGGTGAGGAGGTCGACGTCCTGGTCGATCTTGTCGCGGTCGATCTCGCCGCCGATGAGCCAGAAGATGCCCGGCTTGGACTTGATCTGCGTCATCAGACGGGCGTCGCTGGCGATCGTGTTGCCGACGAAGCTCGTCCACAGCGACTTCCGGCCCCGTCCCTCGTCGATGAGGAACACGGCCCCCTTGTCGCCCGGCTTGCTCCCCTCGACGGTCGTCACCTTCGCGCCGTCGAAACCCTTCTCGTGGTAGTACGACTCGAGGCGGCGGCGGGCCTCCTCGACGACGTACGGGTCCATCGCGTCGCCGACGTCGATCTCCGACTTCTTCCGCAGCGTCCGCGTGGTGACACGCTCGTTGCCCACGTACTTGACGTGCCGCAGCATCGGCCGCTCGACGACCTGGAAGATCACCACCACGCCCTCGGCGACGCGGACGGTCTTGGGGCGCACGTCGACGAACTTCCGGCTCCGGTGGAGCGTACGGACGTCC
>CAWUOA010000076.1:0-11650 GCA_963923225.1 uncultured Planctomycetaceae bacterium | reverse complement strand
GAGCGTTCGGGCGAAGACGGTCCGCCCGCGGAGCCGATCGAGGTCGCCGCTCGTCGGGGGGGCGCCGGGCGGGAGGCGAAAACTCACGAGCCCGCGGCGCCAGGCGCCGCGTGTGGCGCCGGGGAGGGCGGCGCCGAGCCGCGACACGAGCGTCTCTTCGGCGCCGGCCTGACAGGTGGCGAGGAGGAAGACGCCGGCGGGCGCCGGATCCGGGGTGCGGGGGGAGGTTGCAGGCATGCCCCACTATTGCCTCTCGGGGCCGGCGGGGCGAATCGGCCGTGCGAAAGGCGGGGCCAGGCCGGCGCAAAAATCAGGCCGGCCCGGGCGCCCAAGGGCCCGGGCCGGCCTTTCTCGTCTGATCACGTGATTTTCCCGGCTCGTTTCCCGATCGCGGAGACCGCATCACGGGTCGTCACCGGGAAGGGCTCACTTCTTGCCCTTCTTCTTGGCGACCTTCTTGGCAGCCTTCTTCTTCTTCTTCGCCATGGATATGGCTCCTTGCCACGAGTGCCCGAACTCGAACCCTCGACCGATCCCCCGGGCACTCTGGTGACGGGACCGGACGATGTCTCGCGAGTTCTCCGTGGCCGCGTGTCGTGCCGCGCGACGCGGAACGAAACGAAACGCACGAAGGCTCTTGGCGGTGTTGTGATTGATTCCGCCGAAAACTGTCAAGAGAAAATCGTGACTCGATCACGATTTTTTTTCAGAGAGGGGCCGGCGACGACCTCGTCGTCCTTCCGGTCGGCATCCCTTCACACGTCGAACCGCGTCACGATCGCGATTCGATCGAACGCGTCGCGGATCGTTCGAGAGGAGCGCGTCAGGCCCGCGACGCGAGCGACTCGACCCAGGCGGCGAGCATCGCGCACTGCTTGGAGAAGTCCTGCTCCTCCACTCCGAGCGGGCTCTTGAAGAAGGGGGCCAGGCCCGTGAGCACGCCGCGCTCGCCGCCGCGCCAGGCGCGCTCGGTGAGGCGGACCAGATCGATCACCAGAGGCGCCGCGAGGATCGAGTCGCAGCCCTGCCAGGTGAACTGCAGCGTCATCGGCGTGCCGAGGAAGCCGCGGAAGTGGACGTGGTCCCAGGCGGTCTTCCAGTCGCCGAGGGAGCGGATGTACTCGATCGAGACGTGGGTCTGGGGGGGGTAGCCCAGGATCGCGGCGAGGAGATGGTCCTTGCTGCGGACCTTCGTCGCCTTGTTGCGCGGGTCGTCGAGGACCTTGCCGTCCATGTTGCCGAAGATGTTGTGCCCCACCCAGCTCATCACCTCGAGGTTCCGGGCGGCGAACATCGGCGCCAGCACGCTCTTGAGGAGCGTCTCGCCGGTCTTGCCGTCGCAGCCGACATGGGCCACGCCGCGCGCCAGGGCCAGCTCGCGGAGCGCCGGCGGGGTCGAGCCTGTCGAAGGGGTGAAGTTGACGTAGGAGGCGCCGGCCTCGAAGGCCGCCACGGCATACAGGCTCGAGGCGGGGAGCGGACAGGCGGCGGGATCGTCGAGGAGCCCGGCTACCTCCGCCCAGGTCGCCGGGATCGGCCGGGCCGCCGGGGGCTCGGTCGAGGCGACGTTGACGACGACGACGTGGGAGAGCGACTCGTTCGCCGCGAAGGCGGCGATGTCGTCGCGCACGCGCTCGATCGCCGCCCGCGGCGACTCCACCAGAGCCACCACGGCCGGGTCGGCGAGCTCGCGGATCTTGTCGCCGGCGGCGACGACGGTGCCGGGCCGGAGACGCCCCTCCACGGCCGCGAGATAGGGTTCGGCGGCGTCGAGCGCGTCCGGGAGGATCGCCCGGCTCTCCACCCACATCCTCCGGGCCTCGTCGCCCAGGCGCCCCGGACGGATGTCGTGGCCGCCGACGACCAGGTCGGAGAAGGCGACCAGATCGAGACCGGCGAAGGCCGGCAGCGCCGTCACCAGGCCGACGGGCTCGAGCGTGCCCCGGGCGAGCGAGGCCAGCCCCGTCATCGCCGTCGTCGCCACGCCCCCCTTCGCGCCGACGAGCCACATTCCCACGCGGCCGCGCGTCGTCGAATCGCCGCCGCGCCGCGCCGCACCGCTCTGGGAGGCTGCCATGTCTCGCTCCGAATGATTCGTCGGTGTTCGGCGGCCGTTCGACGCGGGCGACCGCCCGCCGCGGCGCCTGGGAATCGAGTCCCGCGCTGGTATCATGCACGACACAATCGCGCCGGGCAAAAAAGGTCCCGCGTCCGCTTCCGCCGCTCCCCCCGCCGACCCTTCCCGATGGCCCAATCCTCATCGTCCGCGTCGTCGTCACGCCGTGCCCCCCTCGCGCTCGCCGGCAGGATGCGGGCCCTCGAGCCCTCCGCGACGCTGGCGATGGCCGCCCGGGCGCAGGCCCTCTCCGCCGCGGGCGTCGACGTCATCGATCTCTCCGTCGGCGAGCCCGACTTCCCCACGCCGGAGCATGTCTGCCGCGCCGCCGAGGCGGCGATCCGCTCCGGGAAGACGAAGTACACCCCCGCCGCCGGCATCCCGGCCCTGCGCAAGGCCGTCGCCGCCGACTACACGCGCCGTTCCGGCCTGGCCGTGACCCCCGCGCAGGTCGTCGTCTCGTGTGGCGCCAAGCACTCGCTCCACAACGCCTTCACCGCGCTGCTCGACGAGGGGGACGAAGTCATCGTCCCGGCCCCGTACTGGGTGAGCTACGCCGAATTGATCAAGCTCGCCGGCGCCCGGCCGGTGATCCTCCCCACGCGTCTCGAGGACGACTTCAAGCTCCGCCCGGAGGCCCTCCGCGCGGCGCTCACCCCCGCCACGCGGATGCTGCTGCTCTGCTCGCCGAGCAACCCCACCGGCGTCGTCTACTCGCCGGAGGAGCTCGGCGCCCTGGCCGACGTCGCCATCGAGGCCGATCTCGCGGTGATCGCCGACGAGATCTACGACCAGCTCGTCTACGACGGCCGCCGGTCGGTGTCGTTCCCCACGCTGCGGCCGGGGCTCGAGAACCGCACCGTCGTCGTGGCCGGCGTCAGCAAGACCTACTCCATGACCGGCTGGCGCATCGGCTGGACGATCTGCCCCGAGCCGCTCTCCAAGGCGATCGGGAACCTGCAGAGCCAGGAGACGAGCAACCCCTCGAGCGTCAGCCAGTACGCGGCGCTCGAGGCGCTCGAGGGGCCGCAGGAGTGCGTCGCCCAAATGAACGCCGCCTTCCAGAAGCGGCGCGACCTGGTGGCCGGCCGGCTCCGCGCCCTGCCGGGGGTGCGGATCCCCGACATCGGCGGCGCCTTCTACGCCTTCTTCGACATCTCCGCGCACCTGGCCAAGGGGACCGGCGGCGTCACCACGAGCGCCGCCTGGTGCGAGAAGCTCCTCGAGAAGGAGCACGTCGCCCTCGTCGCCGGCAGCGCCTTCGGCGCCGAGGGGAACGTGCGGATGAGCTTCGCGGCGAGCGAGGAGAAGCTCGTCGCCGGGCTCGACCGCATCGCCCGCTTCCTGGGGAACTGAGTTCCGCCGGCGCGGGCGCTCAGTCGAGCGGCAGCGCCCGCAGGTCGCGGAACTCCACCTTCATCAGCAGGCCGCCGTGGATCTGCAGCCCGATCGGGGCCGGCTCCGAGGGGGCGGGAGCGGTGTAGCGCGACACCTCCTCGCCGTTGAGCCACACCGTGAAGACGTTCCCCTTCACGCGGACGCGGATCCGGTTCCAGTCGCCCGCCTTGAGCAGGTCCCCCGCGCGCTTCGCCTGCGCCTCCTCCGGATAGCCGCCGACGTAGAAGGAGCAGGTCATGTCGCGCTTCAGGCTCCGCGAGACGCCGATCTGCAACTGCACCTCCGGCTTGCGGAACATGAACCCGCTGTCGATCTCGCCGGTCCAGCGGACCTCCCCCTCGAGGATCACGTCGCCGAAGGACTTCTCCGTGTAGAGCATCGAGCCGAGCTTCTCCCCGTCGTTGGCCCCCACGAGGACGCCGTCGACGACCTTCCAGTAGGGATGGTCGGGGGTCTTCCAACCGTCGAGATCGCGGCCATTGAAGATCGACGGCAGCGTCGCCGTGGCCGGCTCCTGCCCGTGCGCGGCGCGGCTGGTCGCCACGCCCGCGGCGGCGGCGAGCCCGGCGCCGAGGGCGAGGAGGATCGCCACGGCCGGCCGGCGGCCCGTCCGGGGAACGTGGGAGAGGGGGGCGGCCATGGGAAGGGCTCCTCGGGGGGCGTCCGACCGGATCGAAGCGGCCGGGAGTATAAGAAGCTTCGTCGCCGCTCGTCGCCGGCGTTCGTCGCCGGAGCGGAAAAGGGGATGACATGAACCGGGAGGACCAGCGGCGGGAAGCACCGGGGGCGATCGACCGGGATGGCCACCGTGCGCGGACCGGGGGGATCGTGCTCGCCGGCGGCCGGTCGTCTCGGCTGGCCGCGGCGGGGATCGCGCCGTCGGGGGGCAAGGCGGCCCTCGCGCTCGGCGGCCGCACGCTCCTCGAGCGCGTCGTGACGGCCGTGGCGGAGGTGGCAGGACGGGTGGTGGTGGTGGCGGCGCCGGGGCAGCCGCTGCCGGAGTTGCCAGGCGCCGTCGCCGTCGTCTCCGACTCCCGCCCCGGCAGCGGACCCTTGGCCGCGATCGCCGACGGCCTCGGGTGCCTGCGGAGCGCCGGCGGGATCGAGCGCGTCGTCGTCGCGTCGTGCGACGTGCCGCTGGTGCGCGCCGAACTCCTCGCGCGGCTCCTGGAAGCAGTCGGACCGGTGGGCGATGGACCTCTGTGGGTGGTGCCGGACGTGGCGGGCCATCTCCAGGTGCTCCTTTCGGCGATGCTCCCCGGGCTCGCCGCCGCCATCGACGAGTGGATCGCCGCCGGCCGGCGCGATCCGCGGTCGCTCGTCGAGCGGCTCGGCAGGTCCGCTCCGGGGGCCGTGACGATCCTGCCCGGCGAGGCGCTCCGCGACGTCGATCCCGATCTCGCGAGCTTCCGCGACCTCGACACGGTGGAGGACCTGGAGGAAATGCGGCGTTTTCTCGACACGCGGGGGGAAAGCTGACCTGGGGTGATCGGGGGGGAGCCTCCTATACTCCGCCGCATGGCGACGCGACACGCCCGAGCGTACGAGGAGGAGGAAGAGGAGAAGCCACCGCGCCGCGCCCGCAGCCGGCGCTGGCTGCTGGTCCTGGCGGCGCTCGCGGCGGGCGTGTGGTTCGCGCCGCAGGTGGCGGTGGTGACGGGCCTGCGTGACTGGCCGCTGCGGCAGGCGCTGCGGGGAATCGACGGCCGGATCTCGAGCCGGGCCGGCTCGTGGAACTGGCTCGGGACGGTCGACTTCCGCGACGTCGTCCTCTCCGACCGCGACGGCAAGCCGGTGCTCGCGGCGCGGCGGATCGTCGTCGACCGCGGACTCGCCCGGCTCCTTCTCGACCGGGGCTCGCCGGGCACGGTGCGCGTGATCGGCGGCGAGGCGCTGGTCGAGGTGCGTCCCGGCGGCAGCACGCTGGAGGACGTCATCGCACCGTGGCTCGCCTCGGCCGCCAAGCGCGAGGTGCCCGACTTCGAGATCGAGGTGGTGGACGGCACGGTGGAGGTGGTCGACACGCTCCGCGACGAGTCGTGGCGGATCACGGAACTGATCGCGGCCGGCCGGGTGAGGGGCCGGACCGTCGCGGGCACTCCCGAGAGTTCTCCCGCCACGACGCTCGGCGGATGGACCGTGGCGGGGCGGCTCGTCGCCGGCGGGAAGCCGCGCCGCGACCTCGCCGCCGCCTTCACCGCACAGGCTCCGCCGCCCGCGGCGCCGTCGACGGCCCTGCGGCTCGATCGGACGACGGTCGTCGCCGGCGCCACCGCGGCTCTCGCCCGCGCCGGGGGCTGGTCGGTGTCGAGTCCCGAGGGGGAGGCGTCCCCCGCCGGCCGTCCGATCGCCGTCGCCGCCAATGCGATCCCGCTGGGCGTGTCGCGCGTCGTCGCCACGCGATTCGACCTGCCGCGCGTCCTCGAGGGGGAAGGGGATCTGCGCTTCGATCTCCGACTGCCGCCCGCTCCGGCGCGCGGCTTCGCGCTCGCCGGCACCGTCGGCGGGCGGCGCGTGACGCTCTGTCGCGCCGACACGCTCGGCGCGCTTGTCTCGATCGAGCAGTGCGACGCGCCTCTCGACGTGGCCTACGACGGCGGGTCGCTCGTCCTCCGCGACTGCCGGCTGCGGTCGCCGTTGTTCCGCGCCGAGGCCTCGGGGCGCGTGGGGCTGCCGCAGGGGACGGCGTGGGAGTGGGCCGAGGCGCTCATCGGCGACGACTTCGCCATGGCCGCCGACGTCGATCTCGCGGCGCTCTCGCGCGGCGTCGCCGGCGGCCTCGAGCCGCGGCCCGACGTGCGCGTCACCGCGGGGATGTTGCAACTGGCCGCGGTGTCGCGGCCGGAGGGGACGGAGCGCGTCCTCGAGGTGCGGGCCGGATCGCGCGATCTGGAGGTGCTGCAGGGGGCGCGGACGCTCCGCTTCGGCGAGCCGTTCGTCGCCTGGCTGCGGGGCCGGCGCGGCGCCGGACGCAACGAGCGGATGCGCGTCGAGGAGGCGCGAGTCGCCACCAGCGCCCTGGAGATGACCGCTTCGGGCAGCTCCGAGGCCTCGGAGTTGCAATGGACCGCCGACCTCGGCCGGCTCGTCGCCGACATCGGCGAGGTGCTCGATCTCCGCGACGTCCAACTCGCCGGCAAGACGCGGGGGCGGGTGGTCGTGGAGCGGGCCCCGGCCACCGGCGCCGTCACCGCCACGCTTGCCGGCGGGCTCACGGCTTTCCGCTGGGCCGGGCCGGGCCGGCCCGACTGGAGCGACGAGGAGGTGTCGATCGACGCCCACGCCGCGGGCACGCTCTCCGGTGGCGCGATGATCGTCGACGACGCGCGACTCGAGTGCGTCGCCGGCGAGGACCGGCTCGAGGCCACGCTCGGGGGAGGGGCGCTGGTCGACCCGTGGGTGTTCCTCGCGCGCCGCGGTGCCGGCAGGGAGCCGGGCCGCTTCCTCCGCCCCGCGTCGCCGACGGGGGGCGTCGTCGCCGAGGGGTCGCTCGAGGGGGATCTGGGCCGGTTCCAGGCACGGGCCGCGGCACTCCTCGGCGGTCGCGTCGTCGCCGCGACGTCGCTCGGCGGACGGGTGAGGGCCCAGGGGGCGCTCGCCGCGCGTGGGGAGCAGTGGCAGGTGACGCGGGCCCAGGCCGAGGTGGAGGGGCTCGCCGTCGATGGAGGGCGGATCGTCGAGCCGAGGCTCGTGGCCACCGCCGCCGGTGCGTTCGACCGCTCGAGCGGCCGGATCGACGTCTCGTCCGCCGAAGTCCTCACCGCCACGCTCTCGCTCCGCACCGGTGGCCTGTCGATCCTTCCGGCGCCCGCCGCGGCCAACCCGCTCGAGCGCCTCCGCGGCCGGATGCAGTGGCAGTTCGACGTGGGACGCGTGGAAGGGTGGAGTTCGGGCGCCGACGTCCTCTCGCGCTGGCCCGCCTCGGGACGCGTGTGGGGGACGTTCGAGGTCCAGGAGACCCCCGCCGGCACGAACATGCTCGTCGACGCCACCGGCAGCCAGCTGACGCTGGCCCGCGCGGACGATTCCTCGACGCCGCCGCGGCCGGTGTGGGAGGAGCCGCGGGCGCGGCTCCTGGTGGAGGTGACGCGCGGCCCGGTCGGCGACATGCTCACCGTCGATCGGCTCTCGCTCGAATCGTCGACGGTGGCCGCCTCCGCCGCCGGCACGATTCAGGAATGGCCCGCGCGGCCACGGCTCGAGGTCGGCGGGACGGTGAGCTACGACTGGACCCTCCTCTCGCGGCTCCTCCAGCCCTGGACAGGGGGCCGGCTCGAGCTCGCCGGCGGCTCGGCCCGGCCGTTCCTCCTCCGCGGCCCGGCCGAGCCGCTGGTGGAGGCGATGGCGCGCGCGTTCGTCTCCGGTCCGCAGCAGCTGCCCGTCGCCGCTGCGGAGCCGAACACCGTGGAGATCCCGCTTCCCGAGAGCTGGCTCGAGCCCATGCGCGGCGGGTCCAGAGAGGCCGATCCGTCGCGGCCGGTGCGGGCGACGCTCCCGGTGTCGATGAAGCCCGCCGGGACGGCGCCGGCCGCCTCCGACTGGCTCCGCGCCCTCTCCATCGACACCTCCACCCAGTGGGCCGCAGGCGCGCTCGACGGCGTCGGGCTCGACGCCGGCGAGACGCCGGTGCGACTCTTCGAGGGGCAATTGGCCCTCGGCCCCTTCGACGTCGGCTTCGGCGGCGGCCGTCTCCGCGGCGCGCCCTGGGTGCAATTGCTGCCCGCGCCCGGGGAGCTCGTCGTGCCGGCCGGACGCGTCGCCGACCGCGTCGTCCTCGCCGGCCCGCTCGCCGACGCCTGGGTGACCTGGATGTTCCCCGTCATCGGCCGCTCCACGCGCACCCGTGGCCTGGTGAGCGTCGACATGGCCGGGGCGCGGCTACCGCTTTCCGATCCCGGCGCCGGCGAGGCCGCCGGGAGCATCGTCTTCGAGAATCTCGAGGTCACCCCCGGGCCGCTGCTTTCACCGCTGGCCAACGTCGTCGCGAAGCTCCAGGCGGTGGTCGATCCGCGCTTCGCGTTCGGCGACAAGGCGGTGCTCCTCCGCGTCCGCACCGATCCGGTCCGCTTCCGCGTCACCGGCGGCCGCACCTGGCACGACGGCTTGCTCATGGACATGGGCCAGCTCGTCCTCCGCTCCGCCGGGAGCGTGGGGCACGACGGGTCGCTCTCCATGATGGTGGAGGTCGGACTCCGCGGCGACGCCGTGGCGGGGGCGCCGCGCCTCGCGAAGCTCGTGCGGACGCCGCTGGTGATCCCCATCGCCGGCACCGTCGATCGGCCCCACTTCGACGGGCCGACGATCGAAAAGCTCCTCTCGCGCGTCTTCGACAACACCGCCGAAGGCGTCCTCCGCGACGGCTTCGAACGCTCCCTCGAGGGGCTCGAGGAGCTCTTCGGCAACCCGCCCCCCCGTGCGCCGAGCCTGCCGCCCCCGGCGGCGGTGCCTTCCCCGGCGCCGGTGGCGCCCTTCCCGGACGCCGCGGCGCAGGGGTCTTTCTCACCGCCGTCGTCGGCTCCCGTTCCCCAGAGCCAGCCTTCGACGAACCAGGCCCCTCCGGCGCTCAACTTCCCCGGATTCGAGGGGCCGTGAGCACGAGGCCGTTGCCGGTGCGGATCGCGCCGTCGCGGCGGAGCCGGGCGTCGAGCGCGGCCAGGAGCCGCTCGAGCCTCAGCCGGTAGGAGTGGTGCTCCACCTCGAAGCGGTGGCGGGGGCTCGCGACGTAGCGGATGCCGGCGGGGCGCGGGATCCCGTCGCCGCCGCGCGTCCGCTCGCGGTGCAACAGTGCCAGCGCCCGCGGCGAGGCGCGTGCGGCGAGCGCCATCCGCGCGACGATCGCCCCCTGGAGATCGGTCAGCCCCCACTGGCCGCTGTCGGGCTGGATGAGGCCGCAGACGGCGACGTCGTCGCGCTCCGGGTGCAGCATGTTGAGGAACAGCCGCGGCGATCCCTCTTCGCCTCCGAGGAGCTCGGGCGCGAGAAACGGGAGGTCGAGCCGGTACCCGGTGGCGAAGACGACGACGTCGAACGGCTCGCGCGATCCGTCGGCGAACTCGACGACCTCGCCGTGGAAGGCTTTCAGATCGCCGCGCGCCACCACGGCATGCGAATCGACGCGGGCGAGATAGTCCGAGTTGATCACCGGATGGGTATCCCACAGCCGGTGGTCGGGGCGGGGGAGGCCGTGTCTCCAGGGAAGGCCGATCGTGCGGTCGATCATCCCGAGGGCCACGAGTCTCCGCAGCCACACCGGCAGCCCCATGCGGAGGAGACGCTCACCGCGGAGATCGGCGGGGCGGCCCTTCACGAAGCGGGGGACGACGTGGTAGCCGCGGCGCGTGGAGTGGACGAGCCGCGCCGCGTGGCGTGAGGCCTCGACGGCGATGTCGCAGCCGGAGTTGCCCCCGCCGACGACGAGGACGCGCCGGCCGGCGAGCGCGACCGGCTCCGTCGGCGAGCGGTACTGGCAGGCGTGGAGAGTCGTGCCGGAGAAGGTGCCGGGGATCTCCGGGAAGCGCGGCACGCGGTTGTGGCCGCTGGCGACGACCAGGCCGGCGCAGGCGAGGGAGCCGGAGCTCGTGCGGATCGACCAGCCGCCGTCGGGCCGTCGCACCGCCTCCTCGACCGTCGTCCGGGTGCGGATCGCCGGGCGGAGGGCGAAACGGTCCGCGTAGGCGCGGAGGTACGCCAGGCAGCGCCGGTGGTCGGGGTAGTGCGGCCACTGCCGCGGCATGGGGAAGTCGCGGAAGCCGGTCAGCGACTTGGAGCTGATCAGGCGCGTCGACTCGAAGACCGCCGACGCCCCCGAGCCGTAGTACCAGTTGCCCCCGATGTCGTCCTCGCGCTCGAGGAGGACCGCCGGAATCCCGAGGCCGAGGAGGTGCTTGAGCGCGGCCAGGCCCGACGGCCCCGCGCCGACCACGCACCACGGCTCCCCTGCCCCGCTCATGCAACCTGCTCCGAAAGGAGCGCCGCGAGCCGGTCGAGATCGTTCTGCGTGTGGTGCCAGGAGAGGCTCGCCCGCACGAGGCTCCCTCCTTCCGGCACGCTCGGCGGGCGGATCGCCGGCACGAAGAAGCCGGCGTCGGCCAGCCGTTCCGCGAGGGCCACCGCCGCGGCCGCCGGCCCCACGATCACCGGCACGATCTGCGCGGAAGCCGCGCCGAGATCGAGCCCCGCCCCGCGGAGCCGCTCCCGGAAGCCCTCGGCGCGGGCGAGGAGCTCATGGCGTCGGAAGGGCTCCTCGGCGATCAGCTCCACCGCGCGGAGCGCCGCGCCCGCCACCGCCGGCGGATGGGCCGTCGAGAAGATCCAGGCGCGCGCGGAGTGGCGGAGCCAGTCGACGAGCGCCGGATGGCCGGCGACGAAGCCCCCCGCCGCCCCCAGCGCCTTGGAGAGCGTGCCGACACGGACATGGACGCCCCCTTCGGTGCCGCTCGCCTCGACCAGGCCGCTGCCGCGCGCCCCGAAGACGCCGGTGGCGTGGGCTTCGTCGACCAGGAGCATCGCCCCGTGGCGGCGGGCCAGGTCGGCCAGATCCGCAAGCGGCGCCACCGTGCCGTCCATCGAGAAGAGCGAATCGGTGACGACGAGCTTCCGGCCGGCGGCGCCGGCGAGGATTCGCTCGAGCGCGGCGAGATCGCGGTGGGGATAGACGACGACGGAAGCGCGCGAGAGCCGGCAGCCGTCGATGATGCTCGCATGGTTCCGCGCGTCGCTGGCGATGGTGTCGCCGGGGCCGACGAGCGCGGGAACGGTGGCGGCGTTGGCGGCGAAGCCCGAGGGGAAGAGGAGCGCGTCGCCGGTGCCGAGGAGCCGCGCCAGCGCCGCTTCGAGGGCGGCGTGCGTCGCCGAGTGGCCGCTGACCAGGGCGCTCGCCCCCGCGCCGAAGCCCTCGGCGCAGGCGGCGCGGGAGGCGGCCTTCGTGAGGCGGACGTCGCCGGCGAGGCCGAGGTAGTCGTTGGAGCCGAAGTTGAGGAGCGGGCGGCCGTCGAGGGCCACTTCGCGCCCCTGTTTGCCCGCCCGCACGCGCCGTGGCCGCACGAGATCGGCCCGGGCGAGCCGCTCGAGTGCCTCGTCGATCCAGGCGAGGGGCTCGGGCAGCGGGCCGATCTCGTGCGGCCACGGCGCGTGCGG
>CAWUOA010000075.1:0-11677 GCA_963923225.1 uncultured Planctomycetaceae bacterium | reverse complement strand
AAGGAAGCCCTGGAGGTGCCGCGTGAAGTTCTTGCATGAACGACTTCCCAACGGGCTCGACGTCATCGCGGAGGTCACCGACGGGGCCCTCTCGACGAGCGTCGGCTTCTTCGTCCGCACCGGCGCCCGTGACGAGAGCGACCCGGAATGGGGCGTGAGCCATTTCCTCGAGCACATGGTGTTCAAGGGGACGCACGACCTCTCCGCCGACGAGATCAACCGCCGTTTCGATTGGATGGGCGCCAGCGCCAACGCCTTCACGAGCGAAGAAGACACCGCGTACCACGCCGCCGTCCTCCCCGAGCAGCAGACCGAGGTGACGGGATTGCTCGCGCGGATGATGCGTCCGGCCCTCCGGGAGGAGGATTTCGACACCGAGAAGAAGGTGATCGTCGAAGAGATCCGGATGTACGACGACCAGCCGCCGTTCGGCGCCGACGACCGCTGCCGGGCCTCGTTCTTCGGCCGCCATCCGTTGGCCCGCAGCGTCCTCGGCACGGTGCAGTCGATCGAGGCGATGACGGTGGAGACGATGCGCGACTACCACCGCCGCCGCTACTCCCCCGGCAACATCATCCTCGCAGCCACCGGCGCGGTCGACTTCCCCGCCCTGCTGGCGTCGGCCCGGCGATGGTGCGGCGACTGGGAGGCGATCGACGTCCCACCCCGACGGGTGCCGGCGTCGTCCCGCCCCCCGGCCGGCGCCCCCGCGGTGGAGCACGTCGTCCGCGCCACCTCGAGCCTGGAATACGTGGTGCGGATGTCGGACGGCCCGACCGGCGACGACGAGGACCGTTTCGCAGCCAAACTCCTGGCGGCCATCCTCGGCGACACCTCCGGCAGCCGGCTCTACTGGGCCCTGGTCGACACGGGACTGGCCGAACAGGCCTCCTGCCACCACCAGGACTTCCTCGACGCCGGGTTCTTCGCCACCCAGCTTTCCTGTGATCCCGAGGACGCCCCGGGGCTCCTCGAGCGGATCCTGGAGATCTACCGGGAGGCCGCCGCGGCCGGGATCGGCCGGGACGAACTCGAGCGGAACCGCAACAAACTCGCCGGTCGCTGGGTCCTCCTCGGGGAGCGGCCCCGCCGCCGGCTCTTCGACATCGGCCCGGAATGGGCCCATTCGGGCTCCTACCGATCCGTCGCCGACGACCTGCGTACCATCGAGAGACTTTCGCTCGACGACGTCCACCGCGTCCTGGGGCGTTGGCCCCTCCACGGCCCCGGGACGACCGTCCTGGCAGGCCCGCTGGAGGGCTGACGCTTCACCTCGAGCCCGATCCGGACAACAATCCACGTTCTCATCCCGCGCCCGGGCCCGCCCCTCCGCGGGTCCCCCGTCACAGCGACCCTCCCATGACGCCCCTTCTCGCCGCCGACTTCAGCATCGCCCTTCCCCCCGTGTGGCTCGTCGGGGCGGGCGCCCTGCTCGGCCTCCTCGGAATCCTCCTCCTGTGGGGACTGATGCGGGTCTTCGCACCCCGCCTGGCCGCGGAGGCGGCGTCGAGCCTCGGCGACGGCTTCGCCGGGCCGCTCGGCTGGCTCCTCCTGGCCCTCTCGGCGTGTGCGGTCGCCTTCCTCCCGATGATGCCGGTGGCCCTGGGCCAGATCGGCCGGTCGCTGTCGCGCATGGCGTCGACCGACGCCTTCCAGGAGCGGATCAGCGTCCCGGCCGGCGCCGAGCGGCAGGAGTTCGAGTTCGCCCTCCGCCCGCAGGAGATCGACACGCTGCGTTTCGAGTCCACGGCGCCGCTCCTGGTGCGCACGCAGCAGCCGGTGGAGGGCTTCGCACTGGCGAAGCAGTCGGACATCGAGCTCGTCGCCGGCGAGGCCTGGAACTGGAGACGCGGCGACGAGTCGAACCGACCCAATCCGTTCGTCGGCCAGAAGGCCCGCGTCGAGGTCACCAACACCGGCTCGGCGCCGGTCGACCTGGCGGTCCGTGCGACGCTCGTGCCCGAGTATCCGCAGTCGGCGATCCTGCCCTGGACCGCGGCCACGGTGCTCGCCATCGGTGTCCTCTACGGCCTCTTCCGACTCCTCCCCCGCCGGATGGCGGCGATCGCTTCGGCGACGACCAAGGAGGCGATCGGCCAGCCGGTGTTCGCCGTGGCGATCGTGGCCGGTATCACGCTGCTGCTGGCCTTCATCGTCATCCCCTACAACACGTTCGGCGAGGACGTGAAGATGCTCAAGGACAGCGGGCTGACGCTGATCAAGGTCCTGGCGCTGCTGGTCGTGGTGTGGACGGCGAGCGTCGCGGTGGCCGACGAGATCGAGGGCCGGACCGCCCTGACGGTGCTCTCCAAGCCGCTGCGGCGCTGGCAGTTCGTGGTGGGCAAGTACGCGGGGCTGGTGCTGGTGGCCTTGCTCGTGTTCCTGATCCTCGGCAGCGTGCTCATGGCGACCACGAGCCTGAAGGTCGTCTACGACGCCCGCGAGGGGGGCAAGCTCGATCCGGTGTGGCGCGACTGCGCCGACGAGATGATCACGGTCGTCCCGGGACTCGTCCTTTCCTTCCTCGAGACGATCCTCCTGGCGGCGGTGAGCCTCGCGGTGTCGACTCGGCTCGGCATGGTGCCGAACCTCATCATCTGTTTCGCGGTCTACGCCCTCGGCCACCTCGTGCCGCTGATCGTGCAGTCGAGCGTGGGGAAGTTCGCGATCGTGCGGTTCGTGGGGCAGTTGTTCGCCACGATCCTCCCCGTTTTGGAACACTTCACGATCGAGGCGGCGGTGGTGGGCGGCGTGCCGGTCCCCTGGAGCTATCTGGCCTGGGCGGCGCTCTACTCGGCGCTCTATTCCACGGTGGCGCTGCTCGTGGCCCTGGTCCTCTTCCAGGACCGCGACCTCGCCTGACGGCCACGGCTCCCGCGGCCCGCCGGGCCGGAGCGTCGCCACTCCCGCGGGAGGCGTTACCTGGCGATGCCGGTGCGCCCCGTGAGGCCGACCAGGCCCACGCCATCGAGGGCGGGCCCGGCCAACGGCTGCCAGTCGATGGCTCGGGGCGGCGCGGACTGGGCCTGGGCGCTGGCGTCGATGAACAGCGTCAGGCCTCCGGGAAGGCGGCGTTCGATGCGCGGCCCCAGTTCGACCGAGAGCCGGGCGGCGGAGGGCGTCTGGGCGATCGCCGTCTTCAGCTCGATCGCCTCGCGGCCCCGCGCGTGGTCGTGGGCCATCGCCATGCCGCCGAGCAGTTTCGCCGGCCTCCCCGACTCGACGACCCGGCTGTCGGCGAGCATCCCCGCGGTGAGGTCGATCCCCTCGACGCGGCTCTTGATCTGCGCTTCGAGCGGATTGGCGGCCTGATCGGGCGCCGCCGGCCCCCGCACCACGACGCGGAACGGATCGGGGGAAGCGGGCTGGCGGAGATCGCTGGCTCGAAGCGCCGCGGCGGCTGAACCGGCGCCCCGGAAGCCCAAGAGACCGAAGCCCTCGAAAGCGGCGGCCCCATCGGACTCCACCGCCTCATCCCATCCGGCGACGACCGACGCCGGCGGCCACTCGGCCCGTGCCACGACGGCCGCGGCGGCCAACGCGAAGCAGAAGCCGAGCCCGCGGGCGACAGCCCGGGCCGGAGCGAGGATGGATGGCATGACGGGCGGGGATGCAGGCGGGAGGCAGGCGGGAGGCCGGGGGATCCCCGGCCCAACCCTGCTATCGGCCGCTTCCAGCCGCGGGCTGGGGCCCGACGCCCCCGGGACGGCAAAGCCGTGTCACCCTGGGCAAGCGGCGAGGGCCGCGGAAGCCCGGTCAGCCGGTGCGGCGCAGCGCCGCCGGCAGCGGCAGCGTGGGGCGGATGTCGCGGCCGCCGAGCGACGTCGTCTCGAGTGCGTCGAGGACCCGGTTGGCGATCTCGAGCGCCGCGGCGCCGGCGGTCGCGGGCACGAGCGGTGCCCGCCGCTCGCGGATCGCCCCGAGAAAATCGTCGTGTTCGCAGGCGATGGCGTTGGCGTCGGGGATGGCAAGCGAGTCGCGTGGGAGCACGTCGGTGAAGAATCGTTCCCGCAGTCCGGCCCGTTCCTCCGGCGGCACGGCGGCAGCGACGAACGAGCCGGAGCGGACGGCGCCCGACGGGCCGATCACCTCGACCGACTTGCCGTGGAAGTCGACCGAGACGATCCCCTCGCTCGACCAGAGGGTGAGCCCGCGCCGGAGCACGGGATTGATGCGCGAGGCGGTGAGCGACACCGAGAGCCCGGAGGAGAAGACGAGGTTCGCCCGTACCGCGTCCTCGTGGCCGCCGGTGGCCCTCAGGCCGCGGGCATCGACGTGCTCGAGCCGTCCCGGGCCGAGCGAGAGCACCAGATCGATGTCGTGGATCATCAGGTCGTGGACGACGCCCACGTCCATCGAGCGGAAGGTGAAGGGCGCCAGCCGCGACGATTCGAGCGCCACGATCCTCCCTGCACGGGCCACCGCCATCCTCCAGGCAGGGTTGAATCGCTCCACGTGGCCGACGGCCACGGTGCGGCCGTGGCGCCGGGCGGTGGTGACGATCGCCCGGGCCTCCTCGACGCTCGCGGCGATCGGCTTCTCGACGAGGAGATCGACGCCCCGTTCGAGCAACGGCAGGGAGACCGCGGCGTGGAGCCCGGTGGGGGCGGCGACGACCGCCGCATCGACACGGCCGACGATCTCCCCCGGCTCGGCGAGCGCCAGGCAGCCGTGGTCGGCCGCGACCTTCGCACGCTGCGCCTCGCAGGGATCGACCACCGCGACGAGCTCCGCGTCGGTGCGGCCGGCGAGGAGGCGGGCGTGGATCGTGCCCAGATGCCCGCAGCCGATCACCGCCACCTTGATCCGAGTCATGCGGCCCTCCGGGTCGGGAGCGCGCGGCCGTGCCGCCCTCCCTGCTGGTGAACGAGGAACGAGAACATCGCCTCGACCTCCGGAACGAGCATCCCTTGTACGGCGAGCGTCTCCCTGGCGTGCTCGAGGCCGACGCGGGCCCGCCACACGAGTCGATGGGCCTCGGTGATCGCGGCGACCGCCTCCGGTGCGAACCCCCCGCGCCGCAGGGCCACGACGTTGACGCACCGCGGGCGCGCCGGCGACCCCTCGCAGAGCATGTACGGCGGGACGTCGTGGAGGACGCGGGACAATCCGGCGACGAACGACCATCCACCGATCGTGGCCCAGTGGTGCACCGCCACGCCGCCGGACAGCGAGGCGTGTGACTGGACGCGGACATGGCCGCCGAGCAGCGTGGCGTTGGCGATGATCACGCCGTCGCCGACGCGGCAGTCGTGGGCCACGTGACAGAACGCCATGAGAAAGTTGCGGCTGCCGACGACCGTCACGCCCTCCTCCTTCTCGGAGGCGCGGTTGATCGTCACACCCTCGCGGATCACGTTGTCGTCGCCGATCTCCACGCGGGTGTCGCTGCCGCGGTAGCTCACGTCCTGGGGATCGGCCCCGATGACGGCCCCGGGAAAGACGCGGTTGCCGCTGCCCATCCGGACCGTCCCCATCACCGTGACATGGTTCTCGAGGACCGTGCCGGCACCGAGGGTGGTCCGCTCGGAGAGCACGCACCCCGGCCCCACCACCACGCCCGGCCCCAGGACGGCGCCGGCCGGGACGATCGCCGTGGGATGAACCACGGGAGCCGCATCGCGGGAGGTGGGAGGGGTGGATTCGCTCATCGGTGGACGTGCCGGGGACTCACGGGCGGTCAGGCGCTGCGGACGAGCGCCGCCGCGCCGTCACGGGCGAGGATCGCCCGGACGCAGGCGGCGTTGAGGGAGTGGCCGCTGCGGCAGGCACGGACGTGGGCATGGAGCGGCCGGCCGGCGATGGCCAGGTCGCCGACGGCGTCGAGGACCTTGTGCCGGACGCACTCGTCGGGCCAGCGCAGCTCGGTGCCCACCGGCCCGTCCGGACCGAAGAGCACCAGATCGCCCGGCGACACCGAGAGACCGAGGCCCGCGGCCCTGAGCCTCTCGGCATCCGCCACCGAAAGGAAAGTCCGCGCGGCGGCCAGTTCGGCCCGGTAGGCGTCGGGGGTGACGTCGAGGTCGAGCGTCTGCCGGCCGATGGGGCCGGGGCCGTAGTCGAGGACGTACTCGATCGACAGCCCCGGAAAGCGCGGTGGGCCGGCCTCGATCCAGGTGGCGGCGTCGCCGACGCGCACCGGCTCGCGGACGACGATCGCATCGACCGGCTCGCCCTGCTCGATCGTGCCGACCGCGTCGATCGCCTCAACGAACCCCAGCGCCGAGCCGTCCAGGCCGGGAAGCTCCTCGGCGGTGACGGCGACGGTGCAGTTGTCGATTCCCAATCCGGCAAGCGCGCTCATCACGTGTTCGACGAGGTGCACCGACGCCCGGCCGTCCACCAGCTGGGTCCGGTTCTTCGCCTCGACCACCGCTCCGATGCCCGCCGCGACGGCCGCCGGCGGATCGAGATCGAGCCTGAGGAACCGGACCCCGCTTCCGGCGGCTGCGGGGCGGAGTTCGACGCGGTTCGGCTGGCCGCTCCAGTACCCCCGGCCGTCCACGACGGCGACGTCGCGGAGGGTGCGCTGCGGCCGCGGGAAGAGCGGATTGGGCATGGGGCGTGCGGACCGGTGGGGAAAGAGCGCCCGCCCCGCGACCGCCGCTCGTGGCGGCGGCCGCGGGACGGGGAGGATCGACGGCCGGCCGGGGGAGGCCGGCCGAGAGCACGGGGGGTTATCAGCGCCGCGGCTGGCCGGCCGCCGGGGCGGGCTGGGTGGCGATGGCCGGCGTGTTGAGAACTTTCAGGATGTCGGGCGTGATGTCGATGCCCGGCTCGATGTACACGATCGGCTTGGTGATGCCCCGGAGGATCTGGTTGCGGTCGGAGTTGTCGACGGGATCGCCGTCGAAGCGGTGGACGATCGCGATGCGGTGCTCGCGGGCGAACTGCTCGACCGCCTTCTCGACCTCCGAGTAGACCTGCAGGTAGACCTTCGCCTCCTGGTCCATGAAATCCTTCTTCTGGAGCTGGGCACTGACGCTGAAGTCGCCCTGGGCCTTGGCGATCTCCGCCTCGAGCTTCTTGAACTCGGGGGTGCCCGGGTTGAAGCCCTTGATCTGCTCCATGAGGCCGTTGATGCGGTCACGCTCCCCCTTGAGCGCGTTCTCGGCCGCCATCACCTGGTCCTTCATCTTGTCCATGGCCGCCTTGAAGCGGGCGTGGTTCTTGAAGACGTAGCCGACGTCGATCACCGCCACGTGGGTGGCGGGCGACGCCGCGGGGGCCGCCGCGGGGGCGGCGGCCGGGGCCGCTGCCGGACGCTGCTGCGGCGCCTGGGCGCGGGCCACGGCCGGAGCGGCGAGGATCGCACAGAGAATCGCTGCCAGTTGCCACTTCACGGATAGCACTCCTTGCTTGGTCGCTCGCGCTTCCGCCCGGGTTCCGCACGTGTGCCGGCGGAAACGGGCCATCGGGCCTTCGTGCCGCGACCTTCCGTGGTCGCGGCGGGAGGGGCCGGTCGGGGCGGGACTATGGCAGCGTGCCCCGGGCGGTTCAAGGCCAATCCAGCCCTGCCGATCGAGCGAAAAACGCGGCTACCGCGGCGCGCCGAGGGTCACCTGGAGCGTCACTTCCTGCTCCCCGCGACGGACGGTGACGGGCACGGTGTCGCCCGCCTTGTGCTTCCGCAACGCGCTATCGAAGTCGTCGAGCCCGGTGACGGCGCTGTCGCCGATCCGGATCACGACATCGCCCCCCTGCAGCCCTCCCTTCGCCGAGGGCGAATCCTTGGCCACCCCGGCGATGGCGTAGCCCTTTCCCGGCTTGCCGAAGTCGGGAATGCTGCCGAAGTAGGGGCGATCGCCGTCGCGGCGCTGCCGCGTCTGCCCCCCCGCAACCTCCAGGTATTCCGGTCGCGGCCCGCGGGCGATCTCCTTCACCCCCTCGGCCACCATCCGCGCGATGCGGGCCATGCCGTCGTAGTTCACCTTCTCGGCGGTGTCGGTGGGGCGGTGGTAGTCGGAGTGGGTCCCGGTGAACAGGTGGAGCACCGGGATCTTCTTGGCGTAGAAGCTGGCGTGATCGCTGGGGCCGAAGCCGCCCGGATCCTTGGTGGCGTCGAAGGCGTGCGTGGCGACGAGCCGGTCGACCATGGCGTCGAGCCCGGTGCCGGTGCCCGTGCCGTGGACGATGAGCTTGCCGTCGAGCCGGCCCACCATGTCGAGATTGACCATCGCCACCGTGTCGTCGAGCGGACGGGCGGCGTTGCCGGCGTAGTGGGCGCTGCCGAGGAGGCCGCGTTCCTCGCCGGAGAAGGCGACGAAGAGGATCGTGCGGGGATACGGCCCCTCCTCGGCGAGGATCCGCGCCACCTCGACGAGCATCGCGGTGCCGCTGGCGTTGTCGTCGGCGCCGTGGTGGATGCTCGAGTCGCCCGGCGCCGCGGAATTGCTCCCGCCGTAGCCGAGATGGTCGTAGTGGGCTCCGACGATCACCGTCTCCTCGGGACGGATCGCCACCGACCCGGCCACCGCGCCGTGCGCACCGGCGGCACCGTGCGGATCGGCCGCCGCGTGCGGATCGGCGGCATGGGGATCGGCTTTGGCGGCCTTCGCATCGGCCGCCGCCTTCGCCTCGATCGCGTCGAGGGCCTTCTCCTCCGCCGGCGACGCCGGGGGATCCTCGTGGGGCGGCACGGCGCCGTGCCCGGGCGGCGATGCGGGCACAGCCGAGGCCACCGTCGCCCCGCCGATGCCCGGCAGGACCGCGAGGACGTTGCGGGCCTGCGTCTCCGAACGCTCGATCTGCACCTTTCCGCGCACCCGCCAGCCGTCGAGGGCCGCCGAACGCGGCGTGGGGCCGTCGTCGATCGCCTTCTCCAGGTCGGCGAGGCTCTTGCCGAGCGCCCGGGAGAGGACGTGATCGACCGCGGACCGCTTCAATTGCAGCACCGGTAGCGACCGCTTGTCGGATCCGTCGCCGGCCCTGTTGAAGCTCATCAGGGCGTCGTCGGTGTTCGAGGCGTCGTTGGCGAACACGATCCCCCCCACCTCGTGCTCCGAGGCGTTGGCCACCTTCCGCGACAGCGCCGCGTACTGCGAGGCCTGATTGCCCTCGAACTTGCTCTTCGGGTCGTCCTTCTGCGGCTCCTGGCGGAGGACGATCACCGCCTTCCCCTTGGCGCCATCGGCGCCGAGCGGGGCGTAGTCGTCGTACTCCTCCGCCTTGGCGGTGATCCCGTAGCCGGCGAAGGCCAGCGGCAGATCGAAGGCTCCCGAGCCACCGGCGGCCAGCGGCGTCCAGTCGGTGCCGACGGCCAACGACCGCACCTCCGAGGTGCCGTCGGCCGCGGGAGGGCCGACGAGTTCCGCCACGTTCTCCTCCGCCGCCCCCATCTTCGCCTCGAGGGTGATGGGAAAGGGCTGGAACGGCTTGCCATCGACGACCGCGGTATCGAGACCCAGCGCGGCGAAGCGGGCCGCGATCCAATCCGCGGCCTTCTCGATGCCGGCGGTGCCGGGCCCGCGCCCCTCGCGCTCCGGCGCCGCGAGCCACTCCAGACTCTCACGGATTCGCTCGCGCCTCGCGATCTCCTGCGGCCGGAGGGGCCGTGGCGGCGCCTGCGGTGCCGTCGCGGCGGGCGCGGCCTCCTGGGCCCCTGCCACCCCGCCGGACACCAGTGCGCCTGCGAGGAGCGCGACCCGCCCCAGCGAGCGGCCGGCGACGATCATCCCACGCACCAGCGGTGCGGCCCCGCCCCCCGACGACTGCCTGCGATCCATGCGATCCTCCGCGAGCGAACGAGTCCGGGCCCGCGTCCGTCATTGGCGCGGTTCTCGTGGATTGTAGCCACCCCGGGTCGCCTCTGCCGGCGTCCGCGGCGGTGCGGACGCTTCCCGCCGCGCCACGGCTGTGCGAGAATCGCCGGGCCCGCGTTTCTCCCACTCCCGCCCCCTTCGGAGCGCCCGCCGTGCCGTCGCTGTTGGTCATCCAGGGCAGGGACCGCGGCACGCGCTATCCCCTCCCCGGCACCGACGGGCCGGTGGGCATCGGCCGGGAATCCGGCAACGTCGTCCAACTCCACGACAACGAAGTCTCGCGGCGGCACGCCGAAATCCGCCTGGCGGACGGCAAGCACGTCGTCATCGATCTGAAGAGCTCCAACGGCACCTTCGTCAACGGCCGCCGCGTGGAGCGGGCCGAACTGGCCCACGCCGACCGGGTGCTCGTCGGCCGCACCGTCCTCTCCTATTCCCGCGACGCCGCGGGCGACGCCACGATCGCGGAGGAGTCCGCGCCGCCGCGCGACGTCGACGTCGTCGCCGCGGGCGAGGGGGACGGCTCCCGGATCGTGCGCACCCTCCGTGACGACGACCTCCCCCTCCCCGGCGGGCCGGCGCGGGCCGACACCGACGACCGGTGGCTGTCCCGGGCCCGCAGCAACCTCCAGGTGATGTACCGCACCGCCTTGGCGGTGAGCCACACGCTCGACATCGACGAGCTCCTCGGCCGGGTGCTGGAGCTCGTCTTCGAGTGGGTCGGCGCCGACCGCGGCTGCATCATGCTGCTCGATCCCGACACCCGGGGGCTGGTGACGAAGGCCCGGCGCGACCGTCGCTCCGCCAACCCTTCCTCGATGGCGATCAGCCGCACGATCCTCGACTACGTCCTCGACCGGGGCGAGGGAGTGCTGACCAGCGACGCCCGCGACGACGACCGCTTCAGCACCGGCCACAGCGTGGTCCGCACGGGCGTCCGCGAGGCGATCTGCGTGCCGATGCAGGGCCGGTACGGCACCGTCGGCATCCTCTACGTCGACACCACCACCCCGCTCGCCGACGCGATCGAGGCGGGAAAGAGCCCCTTCAGCGACGACCACCTCAAGCTCATGGTGGCGATCGGCCACCAGGCCGCGCTGGCGGTGGAGGACACCACCTATTACTCCGCGATGGTCCAGTCGGAGCGGCTGGCGGCGGTGGGGCAGACGATCGCCACCCTCTCACACCACATCAAGAACATCCTCCAGGGCATCCGCGGCGGGAGCTACCTGGTGGAGATGGGGCTGGAGAACGAGGACCTGGCGGTGGTCCGCAAGGGCTGGGCCATCGTCTCGCGCAACCAGGACAAGATCTCGTCGCTGGTGATGGACATGCTCTCCTTCAGCAAGGCGCGCGAGCCCGATCCGGTGCCGGTCGACCTGGCGGCGCTGGTCACCGACATCGTCGAGACGGTCCACCACCGCGCCGAGGAGGCCGGGACGCGGATCGTCTGGGCGGCGCCTGGCGACCTGCCGCGGCTCCTGTTCGACCCGGAGGGGATGGCGCGGGCGGTGCTCAACGTCGTCACCAACGCCCTCGACGCCGTGGAGGGGAGGCCCGAGGCGCGGGTGGCGATCGGCGTCGAGACCGATCGGGCCGCGGGCAAGGTGCGGATCACCGTCGCCGACAATGGCGAAGGCATGTCGCCGGAGACGCTGGGGCGGATCTTCGACCTCTTCGAATCGACCAAGGGCTCGCGCGGCACCGGCCTGGGGCTGACGGTGAGCCGGAAGATCCTCCGCGAGCACGGCGGCGACATCCGCGCCGAGAGCGTGCTCGGCGTGGGGAGCACTTTCACCCTCGAGTTCCCGCTGCGCACCGAGGAGGATGGCGGCCCGGCGACGGCCGCCGGCACCGACGACGGTCCCGCCGAGGAGAGCCTGCACACGCTGGCCCCCGGCACGCGTCTCCCCCCC
>CAWUOA010000074.1:0-11697 GCA_963923225.1 uncultured Planctomycetaceae bacterium | reverse complement strand
CCGACATCCTCTACGGCTTCAAGGCCGACGTCTCCGACCAGGACGGACTCCTGCCGGAGAGTTGCTTCATCATGGAGGCCGGCACCCCGACGTCCGGCGACCTGTGGGGCACCGTGCCGGTGGCCACGGTCGTCGCGGGCTGGGAACTGCCCGGGGAGTGGCGCCTCGACACCTCGCTCCGCTACTCCTACGCCGAATGGGAGACCGGCTGGTTCAGCCGCTGGTCCCCCACGGTCATCCTCCGCATGCCCCTGACGGAGCGCTGGGAGGTACACGCGGAGTGGTTCGAGACGGTCACCCAGGGCCTGCCGATCGACAGCGTGCGCCCCTTCTTCAGCCCCGGGACGCACTGGCTGCTCACGGAGAACCTCGAAGTCGGCATCCGCGTCGGCTGGGGGCTCAACGACACCGCCGCGACGTTCTTCTCCGACGCCGGCTTCGGGTGGCGATACTAGCTCGAGCGCGGAAAAGCCCTCGTGGCCTTTTCCGCTCGAGTCGTCGACGCCCACGCCGAGGGTGGCGATCGACGACGCGGTCGCATCCGGCGACCGCGGGTCAGGCGTGGATCGCCCGGCCGTCGACGGCCATGGCCGCCTCTTTCAGCGCCTCCGGGAGCGTCGGGTGCGCGTGGCAGACGCGGGCGATGTCCTCGGCGGTGGCGCCGAACGCCATCGCCGCCGCGGCCTCGCCGACGAGATCGCCGGCCGCCGGTCCGATGATGTGGACCCCGAGGACGCGGTCGGTGGCGGTGTCGGCGAGCACCTTCACCTTGCCGACGGTGTCGTTGATCGTCCGCGCCCGGCCGTTGGCCCGGAATGGGAACACGCCCTTGCGGTAGGCCCGTCCCTCGGCGACGAGCTGCTCCTCCGTCCTGCCGACCGCGGCGATCTCGGGGTGCGTGAAGACGACCGCCGGCACGAGGTCGTAATCGACGTGGGCATGGCCGGTCCGCATCCCCTCGACGCACGCGACGCCGTCCTCCTCGGCCCGGTGGGCGAGCATCGGGCCGGGGACGCAGTCACCGATCGCCCACACCCCTTCCGCGGCGGTGCGGAACAGGCCGTCGACCGGGATGAAGCCCCGGCCGTCGGTGGCGATCCCGACCGACTCGAGGCCGAGGTCGCCGGTCGCGGGCCGCCGACCGGTGGCGGCGAGCACCCGATCGCAGTGGATCGGTTCGCGGCCTTCGCACTCGACCACCGCGCCGCCGCCCCCCTTCACCGCTCGGGCGCCCTTCACCTTGGCTCCGAGATGGATGTCGAGGCCCTGCTTGCGGAACTGCACGAGCGCCTCGGAGGCGATGTCGGCGTCGATGCCGGCGAGAATCCGCTCGGCGTACTCGAGGACGGTGACCTTCGCGCCGAGCCGGCGCCACACGCTGCCGAGTTCGAGGCCGATGTACCCACCCCCGATGACGACCAGATGGCCGGGGACGGCGTCGAAGGCGAGCGCCTCGGTGCTCGTACCGACGACCGTGCCATCGACCTCGACTCCGGGCAGCACGATGCTCGAGCTTCCCGTCGCGAGGATGATTCGCGGGCTCCCGAGCACGCGGGTCGTGCCGTCGGCCGCCGTCACCTCCACCTTCCCCGGCCCGGCGAGTCGTCCGGTGCCCAGGACCCTCGTGATCTTGTTCTTGGCCAGGAGCGCGTCGATCCCCTTGGCGAGCGTCGCGACGACGTCGTCCTTCCGCTTCAGCATCGCCGCCAGATCGAGGGCCACGGAGCCGACCTGGATCCCGTGGGGAGCGAGTTCCCCACGGACCTCCTCGTACTTGTGGCTCGACTCGAGAAGCGCCTTGGAGGGGATGCAGCCGACCCGCAGGCAGGTGCCCCCGAGCCGGGCCTCGCGTTCAACCAGGGCCACACGGTAACCGAGCTGCGCGGCGCGAATCGCGGCCACGTAGCCGCCCGGGCCGCCGCCGATCACCAGCACGTCGTACGAATCCATCGCTCCCCCCGTCGCCGTCGGAACCGGGCCGGTCAGACTTCGAGCATGAGCCGCGTCGGCTCCTCGATGATGTCCTTGATCCGCTTGAGGAACGTCACCGCCTCCCGGCCGTCGACGATCCGGTGGTCGTAGGTCAGCGCCAGGTACATCATCGGCCGGATGACCACCTGGCCGTCGATCGCCACGGGGCGGTCGGTGATGGCATGGAGGCCGAGGATCCCGCTCTGCGGCGGGTTGATGATGGGGGTGCTCATCATCGATCCGTAGACGCCGCCGTTGGAGATCGTGAACGTCCCCCCCTGCAGCTCCTCGAGCTTGAGCTTGTTGTCGGCGGCCCGGCGGGCGAAGTCGCCGATCGCCTGCTCGATCTGGGCGAACGACAGGCTCTCCGCGTTCCGCAGCACCGGCACCACGAGCCCCTTCCCGCCGCCGACGGCGATGCCGATGTCGGCGTAGTCCCGGTAGACGATGTGGGGGTCGCGGAACTCGGCGTTCACCTGCGGGACCGCGCGGAGGGCCTCGACCGCGGCGCGGACGAAGAACGACATGAACCCGAGTTTCACGCCGTACCGCTGCTGGAAGGCGTCCTTGAACTTGTTCCTCAAGGCCATCACCGCGCTCATGTCGACCTCGTTGAAGGTCGTGAGGAGCGCCGCCTGCTGCTGGGCCTCGACGAGGCGCTCGGCGATGCGGCGCCGGATCGGCGAGATGAGCACGGCGCGCTCCTCGCGACGCGGCCCGGCGGCGACCGGGCCGATCGTCGCCGCCACCAGCGGCGCCACCGGGGCCGGCGCGGAGCGCACCGGCGGGGCCGGTGCGGCCGGGACGGGAACGGCAGCGGCGGCGGCGACCGCCTCGAGGGCGTCGGACTTCGTGACCCGCCCACCAGGGCCGGTTCCCGGCGGCGCCGGCACCCGGGCCTCGCCGAGGACGCGGGCGGCCGCCGGCATCACGCGTCCGGTCTCCGCGGGCGACAGCTGAACCGAGCCGATGTCGACTCGCCCGCCACGGTGCTTGACGTCGACCACCGGCTGGAGGGGCGCCGCCGGGACCGGGGCCTGGGCGGCGCCCGCCGGCTCGAGCCAGCCGATCACTTCGCCGACGCGGGCCTTCTCCCCGCTCCCCTTGAGGATCTTCGCCACGGTGCCGGCGGCGGGCGCGGGGAGGTCGACCGTGGCCTTGTCGCTCTCGATCTCCACGATCGCGTCGTCGAGTGCCACGACGTCCCCTTCGCGGCGCTTCCAGGCGCCGATCTGCACCTCGGTGATCGACTCGCCGACCTCGGGGACCTTGAGCTCGATGGGCATGGGGGACTCGCTGGAACGGGACGGTTCGGACGGGACGAGGAGGGAAACGGCGGATCAGGAGAGGAACGCGGCGGTGAGGAGCTCGTTCTGCTCCAAGTCGTGGCTCTTCTTCGATCCGGTGGCGGGGCTCGCGGCGCTCTGCCGGCAGACGCCGGTGAAAGGGAAGCGGTCGAGGAGCTTCTCGCCGAAATGGATGCGGAAGAACCGCCACGCGCCCATGTTCTCGGGCTCCTCCTGGACCCAGACCGCCGGCGTGCCCGCCGCGTGGCCGGCGAGAGCCGCCTCGAGATCGGCCTTGGGAAGCGGGTAAAGCTGCTCGACGCGCACGATGGAGACGTCGTGGCGGCCGAGATCGTGGCGCCGTTTCTCGAGCTCGTAGGCGATCTTGCCGGAGCAAAGGAGGATGCGGCGCACGTCGCGCGGCGGCGTGCCGGACGCATCGGGGATCACCCGCCGGAAGGTGCCCGTGGCGAGATCACCGATCGGCGACACGCAGCCGGGGTGACGCAGCAGGCTCTTCGGGGTCATCACCACCAGGGGCTTCCGCCAGGTCCGCAGCACCTGGCGGCGGAGGAGGTGGAACATCTGCGCGGGCGTCGTGGGGATGCAGACCTGGATGTTGTCCTTGGCCGCGAGCGACAGGAAGCGTTCCAGGCGGGCGCTCGAGTGCTCCGGCCCCTGCCCCTCGAAGCCGTGGGGGAGGAGCATCACCAGCCCCGAGAGGCGGTTCCACTTGTCCTCGGCGCTGACGATGAACTGGTCGATGATCACCTGCGCGGCGTTGACGAAATCGCCGAACTGCGCCTCCCACATCACCAGGCCGTCGGGGCAGTCGAGGCTGTAGCCGTACTCGAACCCGAGCACGCCCGCCTCGGACAGCGGGCTGTTGTAGATCTCCACCGGTGCCTGGTCGGAGGCCAGGTGCTCGAGGGAGCAGTAGGTCTCGTCGGTGACATGGTCGTGGATCACGGCGTGGCGGTGGCTGAACGTGCCGCGCTGGCAGTCCTGCCCCGTGAGCCGCACCCGCAGGCCGCGCGTGGCCAGCGACGCCATCGCCAGCGCCTCCGCGGCCGACCAGTCGAGCGGCGCCGCACCCGCGGCCATCTGCTGCCGCCCCTCGAGAAACTTCTCGATCTTGGGGTGGGGCTGGAAGCCGTCGGGGAGCCGGATCAGCTGCCGGAGCAGATGGACGAGCAGATCGGCCGAGACGCCGGTGTCGATGTCGGAAACGTCGCGTTCGCGGCCGCCGGAGTACGCGGCCCAGACGCCCCCGGAATCGCTGGCGTGGACGTAGTCCTCGCTCTTCGCCGCGGACAGTTCGGCGTCGAGGCTGGCTCGGTGTTCCTCGGCGATGCGCATCGCCTCCTCGCGGCCCACGTCGCCCAGGGCCAGGAGCTTGGAGAGGTAGCTCTCGTGGACGCTGGGCCGCTTCTCGATGACGCGGTACAGCGCCGGCTGCGTGAACGCCGGCTCGTCGGCCTCGTTGTGGCCGCGACGGCGGAAGCAGTACATGTCGATGACGACGTCGCGCTGGAACTCACGCCGGAAGTCCATCGCCAGGGCCACCACCTGCGCCACGGCCTCGGGATCCTCGCCGTTGACGTGGAAGATGGGGATCTGGAGCATCTTCGCCACGTCGGTGGCGTAGGTGCAGGAGCGGGCCTCGCGCGGGCCGGTGGTGAAGCCGATCTGGTTGTTGACCACCACGTGCAACGCGCCGCCGATGCGGTAGGCGTCGAGCTCGCTGAGGTTCAGCGTCTCCTGGCTGATCCCCTCGCCGGCGAAGGCGGCGTCGCCGTGGATGAGGACGACCATGCCGTTCTGCCTGGCGAGGTCGCTGGAGCGGTCCTGGCGGGCCCGCACGCGCCCCATCGCCACCGGGTTCACGAACTCCAGGTGGCTGGGGTTGAAGCACAGCGTGAGGTGGACGTTGCGTCCGTTGGCGGCGCGGTGGTCGCTCGAGTGGCCGAGGTGGTACTTCACGTCGCCACGGCCGACGTGGAGCTCCGCGTCGAGGTCGGCGAACTCGCGGAAGATGCGCTGCGCGCCTTTGCCCATGACGTTGGCCAGGACGTTGAGCCGGCCCCGATGGGCCATCGCCAGGACGATGTCGCCGATCCCCTGGGTGGCGGCCCGCTCGATGGCGGTCTCGAGGAGCGGAATCAGCGACTCGCCCCCCTCGAGGGAGAAGCTCTTCGCCCCCAGGAACCGTTTCTGGATGAACTCCTCGAACACCGCCGCGCAGGTCATCTGCCGGTAGATCCGCAGTTGCTGGCGGCGGTCGAGCTGGATGCGGTTTTCCGACCCCTCCATCCGCACCTGCAGCCATTGCCGCACGCGGAGATCGTCCATGTGCATGAACTGCACGCCGATCGCCCGGCAGTAGGTGTTGCGCAGCCGCTGGATGATCTCCCGCAGCGGCATCGACTGGGGGCCCTCGATCGTGTCGGTCGAGAACACCCGGTCCATGTCCTCCTCGGTGAGGTGGTAGAACCGCGGATCGAGTTCGGGAAGGCCTGGCCGCGGCCGTCCCAGCGGGTCGATCTCCGCCATCAGGTGGCCACGGACCCGGTAGGCGCGCACGAGCTGGTCGACCCGGTCCTGCAGGAACGCCACGCGCTCCTCGGCGGCGCTGCCGGCGGCCATCGGCAGCGGCAAGGGCATCGCCTCCCCCACCGGCGCGTCGGGGAGTCGCACCTGACCGCCGGCGACGGCCACGGCGTGCGCGGTCGCGATTCCGTCGGGCGCGACCAGACGCGCGCCCGAGTCGCCGTGGTACTGCGTGCCGTGGTATTGGCTGCCGTGGAGCGGGGACGCCGCGGCGGCGACCGGAGCGGCGGCCCGAATGCCGCCGGACGGGGCGGGGGGCCCGCCGGCGGAGAGCGAGGCGAAATACTCGCGCCACTCCGGATCGACGCTCGCCGGGTCGGCCCGGTACTGGTCGAAGAGATCCTCGAGGAAGGCGAGGCTGGCGGTTCCGGCGGAGTCGATCCGATCGAGCGGGCTCACGGGTGGTTCCAGTGTCGTGCGTGGCAGGCGCCGATCGCGCCGGTGGGGCAGGAGGCGTTCCTGGGCGGCGGGTCGTCCGCCGGCCTACCCGGCGCGACCACCGTTGCTCTCCTCCGAATCGCAGGATCGACGACCGCCCGCCCTCGGGGCGTGCGCGGCCCTCCCGGAAGCCCCCGTCTAGCGGGCCAGCAGGAGTCGGCCCGGGCTCTCCAGGTATCCGATCACGTCACGGAGGAAGCGGGCGGCGAGCGCCCCGTCGATGATCCGGTGGTCGTAGGAGAGCGACAGCGGCATCATCAGTCGCGGCTCGATGCGGTCCTCGTGGACCACCGGCATCTTCCGCGACCGCCCCACGAGGAGGATCGCCACCTCCGGCCAATTGATGATAGGCGTCGAGTAGGTGCCGCCAATGGCGCCGAGGTTGCTGATCGTGAAGGTCCCCCCGCGGAGGTCCTCGATCCCGTACTGGGCGTGCTTCGCCTTCTCGGCCGTCTCGGCGATCGACTGGGCGATCTGCGGAATGGAGAGCTGGTCGCAGCCCCGCAGCACCGGCACCACCAAGCCCCGCGGGGTGTCCACCGCGAGGCCGATGTTGACGTAGTCCTTGTAGAGAATCTCCCCCTTCTCCACGTCGATGCTCGAGTTGATCGCCGGGTGCTGACGCAGTGCCAGGCTCACCGCCTTGATCACGAACGACAGCGCCGTGAGCTTGACGTTGGCCTTGGCATGGTCCTCGGCGCTGGCTTTGCGGAGACGCTCGAGCTCGGTGACGTCCGCGTCGTCGAAATTGGTCAGGTGGGGGATGGTCGACACGCTGCGGACCATGTTGGCCGCGATCGTGCGGCGCATCCGCGACATCTGCTCGCGGTGGACCGGGCCCCAGTCGTCGCGGTCGCTGCCGGGCCCCGCGGGGCGGGCGGATCCATGGCCCCCCGCCTGTCGGACCGCGGCGACGACGTCCTCGCGGAGGATCCGCCCCCCGGGGCCCGTGCCGGTGACGCGGGCCAGATCGACGCCGAGCTCGCGTGCCAGCCGGCGGACCGCAGGCCCGGCCGGCTCGATGGTCGCGGTCGCTGCCGGGGCCGGCTCGGGCTCCGGCTCCGCGGCGGGCGCGGGAACGTGGACCGGCGCCGGCTTGGGCACCGGCGCCTCGGCCACGGGAGCGGGCTTGGCGACCGCAGGCTTGGCCGGAGCGGGGGCCGGGGCGGGCTTCTCCGCGGCGGGAGCGGGCTTGGCGGCGGGCGCCGTAGCGCTCCCGGCACCGGCCGCTTCGAGCGTCAACAAGGTCTGGCCGACCTTGACCGTGTCCCCCTTCTTGACGAGCACGCTCGCCACCCGGCCCCCCGGCGGACAGGGGACCTCGATCACCGCCTTGTCGGTCTCGACCTCGAGGAGCGCCTGGCCGGGTTTCACCACGTCGCCGGGGGAAACGAAGACGCTGACGACATCGCCCGAGGCGATGTTCTCACCCAGGTCGGGGAGCTTGAAGTCGGTGGCCATGGAGTCGGTGTCGCGGGGGAGGGGAACGGAGGGACGGTTCGAGCGGGGGAGCGGGAGTTCGGGGACGGTCGGTCAGGCGCTGGCGGCGTCGATCTTCTCGGGGTCGATGCCGAGCGCGGCGATCGCCTCGGCGACGACCTCCGCACCGATGGCCCCCTCCTCGGCGAGGCGGTAGAGCACGCCGACGGCGATGCACTCGGCATCCACCTCGAAGTGCCGGCGGAGTCGGGACCGCGACTCGGAGCGGCCGAAGCCGTCGGTGCCCATGGCGAAGAGCCCGCCCGGGATCCAGGGATCGAGCTGTTCGGGGACGGCCCGGACATGGTCGCTGGCGGCCACGAAGATCCCCTCGGCCGAGCCGAGCGACTCCTCGAGGTAGCTGCGGCGCGGAGCCTCGGCCGGATGGAGCATGTTCCAGTGGCGGCAGGCGAGCGCCTCCCGACGGAGCTCCTTCCAACTGGTGACGCTCCACACGGTGCTCGAGACCCCCCAGCGTTCGGCCAGGAGCTCGCCGGCCCGGATCACCTCGCGGAGGATCGAGCCCGAGCCGAGCAACTGCACCGGCGGAAGGGTGGCCTTCCCCTTCTTCGCCCCCTTGGGCGCGGCGGTGGACTTCCCGGCGATCTCGCGGAGGCGGTAGGCCCCGCGCACGATCCCCTCCTCGCAGCCGGCAGGCATCGCCGGCATCTCGTAGTTCTCGTTGTAGATCGTGAGGTAGTAGATCCAGTCCTCGCCCTTGGCGTACATCTTGTCGAGGCCGTCGAGCATGATCACGGTCGTCTCGTAGACGAAGGCCGGGTCGTAGGCCTTGACCGTCGGGTAGGCGGCGGCGAAGAGGTGGCTGTGGCCGTCCTGGTGCTGCAGCCCCTCGCCGTTGAGCGTGGTGCGGCCGGCGGTTCCGCCGAGCATGAACCCGCGGGCACGGCAGTCGCACGCGGCCCACACGAGGTCGCCGATCCGCTGGAAGCCGAACATCGAGTAATAGATGAAGATCGGGATCATCGGCACGCCGTGCGAGGCGTACGCGGTGCCGGCGGCGATGAAGCTCGACATGCTCCCCGCCTCGGTGATCCCCTCCTCGAGGATCTGGCCGTCCTTCGCTTCCCGGTAGTAGAGGAGCTGGTCGGAATCGACCGGCTCGTAGAGCTGCCCGGTGTGGGCGTAGATCCCGCACTGCTTGAAGAGCGGATCCATGCCGAAGGTCCGCGATTCGTCGGGGACGATGGGCACGATGTGCTTGCCGACCGACTTGTCCTTGAGCAGCGACGCCATGAGCGTCACCGCGCCGGTGGTGGTCGAGACCTCGCGGCCGGCGCTCTTCTCGATGAACGGCACGTACTCGGACAGGGACGGCGTCTGGAGCCGCGGAGACTCCAGCGGCCGGGATGGCACGGGGCCGCCGAGGGCCTCGCGCCGCTCGCGGAGATACTTCATCTCCGGCGAGTCCTCCGGCGGACGGTAGAACGGCGCCTTCGCCACCTCGTCGTCCGAGATGGGGATGCCGAAGCGCGAGCGGAAGGCCCGCAGTTCGTCCTCGTTGAGCTTCTTCTGCTGGTGGGTGACGTTGCGGCCCTCGCCGACCTCGCCCAGGCCGTAGCCCTTGATCGTCTTGGCGATGATCACGGTCGGCTTGCCACGGCACTGCATCGCCGCGGCGAAGGCGGCGTAGACCTTCTCCGGATCGTGCCCGCCCCGGCGGAGCTTCTTGATCTTCTCGTCGGAGAGGTGGGCCACCATCTCGGCCAGCTGCGGATCGGCGCCGAAGAAGTGCTCGCGGATGTAGCTGCCGGGCATGACGACGTACTTCTGGTACTGGCCGTCGATGACCTCGTTCATCCGCTTGACGAGGAGGCCCTCGTCGTCCTTGTCCAGCAGCGGATCCCAGTCGTCGCCCCAGATCACCTTGATCACGTTCCAGCCGGCCCCGCGGAAGAGCCCTTCGAGCTCCTGGATGATCTTGCCGTTGCCACGGACCGGGCCGTCGAGGCGCTGGAGGTTGCAGTTGATGACGAAGGTCAGGTTGTCGAGCTTCTCGCGGGCGGCCAGCGTGATCGCCCCGAGCGTCTCCGGCTCGTCGCTCTCGCCGTCGCCGATGAACGACCAGACGCGCTGCCGGCTGGTGTCCTTGATGCCCCGGTCCTGGAGATACTTGTTGAACCGGGCCTGGTAGATCGCCATGAGGGGGCCGAGGCCCATCGACACGGTGGGAAACTCCCAGAAACCGGGCATGAGCCAGGGGTGCGGATAGCTCGAGAGGCCGCCGCCGGAGGCCAGCTCGCGACGGAAGTTCTCCAGCTGCTTCTCGCTGATCCGCCCCTCGACGAAGGCCCGGGCGTAGATTCCCGGCGAGGCGTGCCCCTGGAAGTAGACCTGGTCACCGGAGAAGTCGTCGCCGCGGCCGCGGATGAAGTGGTTCATCGCCACCTCGACCAGCGTCGCCGAGGAGGCGAAGGTGGAGATGTGGCCGCCGATGCTCTTGTCCTCGCGGTTGGCGCGGACGACCATCGCCATGGCATTCCAGCGGATCATGCTCTTGATCCGCCGCTCGAGCTCGCGGTTGCCCGGGAAGGGGGGCTGCTCCGAGGCGGGGATCGTGTTGATGTAGGGGGTGGTCGCCGAGAAGGGGATCGACACCCCGAGCCGGTAGGCCTCCTGCTCGAGGGCGTGGAGGAGGTAGGCGGCGCGCTGTTCGCCGCGGCTGTTGAGCACGTAGCGCAGGGAGTCGAGCCACTCCCGCGTCTCGGTCGGGTCGGAGTCGGTGCCCGCGGTGCCGTCCACCGGCATCGGCTGCCCGGCCGATCCTTCCGTCACCCGGCCGATCGACATCGGCGCGTGGGCACCGCCCGGAATCTGCGATACCCGCGTCTCGCCATCGCGGCCGGTTTCGTCGACGTCGGGGATCGCCATGGGCAACTCCGGGGGGCTGGGAGGGTTTTGCCCATTATTCCGCCCGTTCCGAGGGGCGTAAAGGCCGCTTCGCGGCGCTCGATGGCGACGAAAGTCGGCCCCGCCAAACGGCTTTCGACCATGGCAGGCCCCGGTCGTCCCGCGGCCACGCCGCGTCAGGAGCGGGAGGCGTCGGATCGCGGCCGGTAGATCTCGGTGGCGGTTCCGAAGTGGTTCTCGGCGGCGAAGGCGACGGTCTCGCCGAGCGTCGGGTGGGCGTGGATCGTCTCGGCGAGGTCGCGGGCGCTGGCCGCCATCTCGATGGCCAGGGCACCTTCGGCGATCAACTCCCCCGCTCCCGCACCGACGATGCCGACGCCGAGCACGGTGTCGGTCTCCGGATCGACGACGAGCTTCGTCAGCCCCTCCGTCCGGCCGAGGGCCTGGGCCCGTCCACTGGCCGCCCAGGGGTAACGGCTCACCTCCACGGCCCGCCCCGCGGCCTTCGCCTCCTGCTCGGTGAGGCCGGCCCAGGCGATTTCCGGGTCGGTGAACACCACCGCCGGGATGCAGCGCGGGGCGAACAGTGCGGGCTCGCCGTGGAGCGACTCCACGGCCACCTTGCCCTGATGACTCGCGCGGTGGGCGAGCATCGGCTCGCCACAGACGTCGCCGATGGCGAGAATCTTCGGATCGGCCGTGCGCTGCTGGCCGTCGACCTCGACGAATCCCTTGGCGTTCACCTTCACGCCGGTGTGCTCGAGCCCCAGGCCGTCGGAATTGGGGCGGCGGCCCACGGCGACGAGGACCCGGGCGAACTCCCGCTCGAAAGGCCCTTCGGGTCCCTCGAAACGCACGAGGATCGACTTCTTCTTCTCCTCGAGCCCCATGACCTTCGTCTTCAGATGGATCGCCTCGAAGAGCTTGTCGAGCCGCGCGTGGAGCGGCTTGACGAGATCGCGGTCGGCCCCGGGAAGGAGCCCGTCGGTGAGCTCCACGACCGAGACCTTCGATCCGAGCTCCGCGTAAACGGTGCCCATCTCGA
>CAWUOA010000073.1:0-11729 GCA_963923225.1 uncultured Planctomycetaceae bacterium | reverse complement strand
GAGATGTGTATAAGAGACAGCCCTCGACCGGCGTCTTCCAGCCCCGCCCGACCGCCGGTCGATAGTCTCCGTGGGGCTGCGCCGGGAGGGCCTCCCCTCGCCCGCGGATCTCCGCGCGAATCCACTCCATCCCGCCGCCCGCCGGTTCACCGTGGCACCCTCGGCCCCGACACCGTCCCCCGCCGACCGAGGCGACGCGCGCCCCGCGCCGCCCGACGGCGCCGGCCCGTCCGGTGCCGACCGCCCGGGATGGATCGAACGCGTGGTGTCGAGCACGCTCTCGCGCTCGGCCTACGCGAGCCTCGTGGCGCATGTCGTGGCCGGGATCGCCCTGGCGCTGGCGGTCATCCCCTCGGCCGGGCGCCACGCGCCGCGGCCACTGATCCTCTCCCTCGACGATGGCACGAGCGCCGCGGACGCTCCGGCCGACGAGGACGACGTCACCATCGGGACGTCCGGGGACGCTGCCGCCGCCGAGGGAACCGCCGACGCGGCGCCCGAGGCCGAACCCTCCGCAGGGGACCCCGCCCCGCTCGTCGCGGAGGACGATGCCCCCGACAGCCCCGCGGCGGAGGCGGCCGATGCCGGCCTGCCGGCCATCGACGTCGCGGCGGAGGGAACGCGCGCGGTGTCGGTCGCCGCGAAGCTCCCCAGGGCGGCACGCGCGGCGGGAGCACCCGCCGCCATGCCCCCCGGCGCCGGCGGCGACCTCCGCACCGCCTACGCCGCGCGGCGCGGGGCCGACCGCGGGACCGCGGCCCGCGGCCGCGGCGGGACGCCGGCGAGCGAGGCGGCGGTCGAACGGGGCCTGGCCTGGCTCGCGATGCACCAATCCGCCGACGGCTCGTGGCGATTCGACCTGGCCGGCTGCCGCTGCGACGGCGCGTGCCGCGATCCCGGCACGCTCACGAGCACCACCGCGAGCACCGCCATCGCGCTGCTCCCGTTCCTCGGCGCGGGGAACACGCACGTCGAAGGCCGCCACAAGGACACCGTGTCGCGCGGCCTCTACTACCTCCTCGGCCGGATGCAGCCGACCCCCCGCGGCGGCGATCTCACCGAAGGGACGATGTACGGCCACGGCATCGCCACGCTCGTTCTCTGCGAGGCGCTGGGGATGACCGACGACGACCTCCTCCGCCGCCCCTGCCGCGACGCCGTCCGCTTCATCGAGACCTCGCAGGATCTCCACGGCGGAGGCTGGCGCTACCTGCCCGGGCAGGCGGGCGACATCACCGTCACCGCCTGGCAGCTCGCGGCGCTGCGCAGCGCCTCGGTCGCCGGCGTCGAGACCTCCTCGCCGACCTTCGAGGCCGCGCGCCGCTTCCTCGACTCGCTGGCCGCCCGCAACGGCTCCGCCTACGGATACCGGACCCCCGCCGCGACGCCCTGCACCTCCGCCATCGGCCTTCTCAGCCGGATGTACACCGGTTGGTCGGCCGACGAGGAAGCGCTCGAGCGCGGGATCACGACGCTCGCCAAGCCGGGCCCGAAGCCCCACGCCATCTACCACAACTTCTACCTCGCCCAGGCCCTCGTGCAGACCGGCCACCCGGTGTGGCCGCGGTGGAACGCCCGCAACCGCGATCAGATCGTGGCCCTCCAGTCGCGCGTCGGCCACGAGGCGGGGAGCTGGTTTTTCGCCGACCGCGAGACCGCCCCGGGCGGGCGGCTCGCCCACACGGCGCTGGCGGTGCTGACGCTCGAGGTCTATTACCGGCTCCTGCCGATCTACCGCGAGGAGGCGGTCACCGGCACGCCCTGAACGGGGGCGGGGCCACGGCTACAATGACCGACGTCGGCGACCCGAACCGGGATCGCCGCGGGAGATCGGCATGCCCCTGGTCACGTACACCTGGTTGGCGGTGGTGCTCGGTGTCGCCTGCGCCGCGATCGGCTGGCTGGGAATCGCCGGCTGGATGGCGGCGGTGGTGGTCGTCGCGAGCCTCGTCGCCCACGTGGCCGGCAACGCCATCGGCACCCGCCTCCGCGAGGCCACCGACCGGGCGCTCGCCGCCGGCCGGCGCGACGATCGACCGGAGCCCGCGGCGCTTCCCGACGCCACCCCGGCGTTTCTCGAGGTGCGGACGCCCCTGGGACGCCTGGTGCCGGTGTCGGCCGGGATCGGTGCCGTCTGCGGCGGCTTCGCCGGGTCGGTCGCGTTGTCGCTCCTCACCTCCGCCTCGACCGCCGGGGCGGTCCTCGGCGGGATCTCCTCGGCGGTGATCGGCGGGCTGTTCGGGTTCCTGATGGCGAGTTTCGTGGAGATCGTGCGAACGAGCCTGCGCGAGGCGATCGCGGCGGAGGATCGCCGCCCCCTTCCCGGCCGGCCGGCCGGGAGCGGCCGCCGCTGACCACCCGACCGTCGGGGTCCGGCCGTCGCGGCGCACCGCGCCAGGTCGGATGGAACCGGGGAGGCGGGCGTGGTACAACGCTCCGTTCCCGCTCCCCGCACCGTTCGGCCGCCGGCCGCCGGTCCCGAGCCCCCTGACCACAGGAAGATTCCCATCATGGCGAAGCCCCACCGCGGCCTGAAGAAAGCCAACCACGGCGCCCGACCGGCCAACAGCAAGGCCCGCAAGGCGAAGCGGAAGCACATCCGCACCTGATCCGCGCCCCGAAGCCCCCGCCTGCGAGGAGCGACTGCCTTGGCGCCGCGCGACTACATCATCCATCCCAGCGCCTACGACCTCGGGACGGTGATCGCCGACATCCACGAGATCCGCCGCTTCAACAAGCAGCGTTTCGAGATGGAGCAACTCACGGCCATCGTCCACGAGGACGAGGCCCGGGGACTGTGCGTCGGCTACAAGGACGTCGGCACGGACGAGTTCTGGATCCGGGGTCACTTCCCCGGGATGGCGGTGATGCCGGGCGTCGTGATGTGCGAGGCGGCAGCCCAACTCTCCAGCTACTACACGCAGAAGCACGCGCTCCTCGGCAAGGACACGCACGTCGTCGGGTTCGGCGGCATGGAGGAGGTGCGATTCCGGGAGCCGGTCGTGCCGGGGGACCGCCTGGTGATCGCCGTCGAGCGCGTCCGCGTCCGCATCGGGGCGATGATCGTCTGCCGTTTCCAGGGGCTGGTGCGGGAGAGCATCGTCGTGGACGGCACCATCAAGGGGGTTCCGCTCCCCGCCGACTTCCTCTCCGCGGCCCGCGCGGGGGGCTGAAGCGTCCCCATGCCACGCCGCGCCGCCAAGAAGCCCGACCCGTCGCTCGACCTCTCGGCGCATTTCCTGGTGCTCGCCGACGACGCGGTCTTCCGTACCGCTCCGCTCCATCCCCGTGCGTTGTTCCCCGGGGCCCCGGCCGAAGCCCCGGTGGAGATCGAGATCGGCAGCGGCAAGGGGTTGTTCCTCTCCGGCGCCGCGGCGGCGGCCCCGGAACGTCTCTTCCTCGGGGTCGAGATCAGCCACGGCTACGCCCGGATGACGGCCGGCCGCCTCGCCCGGCAGGGTACGGCCAACGCCAGGATCGTCGCCGGCGACGGCAACGTCCTCGTCCGCCGGCTCTTCCCCGACGCCTGCGTCGAGGGGGTGCACGTCTATTTCCCCGACCCGTGGTGGAAGGCCCGCCACCGCAAGCGGCGCGTCCTCTCCGACGCCTTCCTCGCGCACGCCGCGCGGATCCTCGTGCCGGGCGGCGCGCTGCACGTCTGGACCGACGTGGAGGAGTATTTCCACGAAGCGATGGCCGCGGCCGCGGCCGTCGGGGGATTCGGTCCTCCGGAGACGGTTCCGGAACGGGCTGCCGGCCACGACCTCGACTACCGCACCCATTTCGAAAGGCGCACGCGACTGGCCGGCGCGCCGGTGTGGCGGGCGCGGCTCGAGCGCGATGCCCGGCCGGCCCCGGTGGCCCGCGTGGAACTCGCCCCGGAACAGGGGGATGACGACGCCGAGCCGCGTGCCTGAGGGCCCCGCGTTCGGCCGGTGGGAGCCGGACTGGCGGCCGTCGCTCGGGCGGCGATCCTCGCCCGCGCGGGAGCGGGCCGCTACCGCTTCGCCGTCTCGTAGGTGCGGGCTCCACCGCCGCTGCAGGCGTCGGCCAGGGCGATGCGATAGAGCCGCTCGCCGGCCGGAGTCGGATAGCGGCCGGTGATGCAGGCCTCGCACAGCGACCCGCCGGGAAGGCCGACGGCGCGGGCCACCGAGTCGACGGGAAGGTAGCGGAGCGAGTCGGCACCGAGGCGATCCGCCATGGCGTCCTGCGCGTCTTCGGTGAGCACGCCGTCCCGGAGGAACGGCGGCGCGAAGAGCTCGCCGATGGTCGACATGTCGATGCCGTAGAAGCAGGGGGCGATGATCGGCGGGCAGGCGATGCGGACATGGATCTCGCGGGCGAGCCCCAGCGACCGCATCCGCCCGAGAAGGACCTTCATCGTCGTGCTGCGGACGATCGAGTCCTCGACGAGGATCACCCGCTTCCCTTCGAGGACCTCCCGCAGCGGCGTGTACTTCGACTCCGCCTTCTGCCTGCGGCTGGCGGCGCCGTCGATGAACGTCCGGCCGGTGTAGCGGTTGCGGATCAGCCCCTCGACCGACGGGATGGAGAGGGCGTAGGCCATCGCGTCGGCCGCCGCCTTGCTCGTGTCGGGCACCGGGACGACGACGGTATCGGCGTCGATCGTCACCGTCTCCAGCCGCGCGAGTTCCTCGCCGAGGTGCTTCCGCACCAAGTACACGCTGCGCTCGTCCATCGAGCTGGCGACGTTGGCGAAGTAGATCCACTCGAAGAAGCAGTGTGCCCGCCGGGGGCTGTCGGCGAAGCGCTCGATGCGGTGGCCTTCGGCGTCGACGACCAACGCCGTGCCCGGCTCGAGGGAGCGGATCGACTCGGTGGCGAAGCCGAGATTGAGTAGCGCCACGCTTTCGCTCGCCGCGGCCACCAGGCCCCCCTCGACGGCGTACTCCATGGGGCGGATGCCGAGCGGGTCGCGGGCCACGATGAGCCGGCCGCGGGCGTCGATCAGGGCGATGTTCCAGGCCCCGTCGAAACGACGCGAGATCGCCGCGAGGAGATCCACCGGCGAGGGGTCGGCGTTGCCGGCCAGCTCGCGACCGATGGCGTGGAGGATCACCTCGGTGTCGTTGTCACGGGCGAGATGGTTCTCGCCGTCGGCGAGGATCTCGGCGCGCAATTCCGGGTAGTTGGCGAGTTGCCCGTTGAACCCGAAGGAGAACCACTTCCGCTTCTGGATGTGGGGGCGTTCGAGCGGCTGGGCGTAACCCCGGTCCTCGGCACCGCACGTGGCGTAGCGGACGTGGCCGATGGCGGCCGGCCCGGCGTGTTGCTCCATCAGCCGTTCGTAGACGCTGCGGTGGCTCATCCCGAACACCTCGCTCACGCTCCCCACGTCCTTGTGGGTCGCCAGGAGCTGGCTGCGGTCGGGATTCCAGGCGGTCATGCCCGCGGAGAGCTGCCCCCGATTCTGGATGTCGAGGAGCATCCGGGGAACCAGCCGCGACACCTCCCCGGGTCCCTGGGACGGACACAGGGGGGAGGCCGGTCGGCCAGGGAGATGGTAGATCGCCGCCAGGCCGCACTCGTGATGGAGTTCGCTCACCGCAACGCCTGGGGGGAATGCCCCTGGGGAAGGCCCGCTTCGGACTGGCGGGGGGACGGGACCGGCCACGGTCGGCCACTCTACCGCACCTCACGGCGGTCGCTCAATCGGCTCCGCCCCCGCCGCGGCGGGAAGTGGGAGGGAGGCCTGCGGGGCTGGTAGGATGCCCTGCTTCGCGAGGGCACGATCCCCCGCCGCGCCGCTTCCAGACCCGTCCGCCATGCCCGATCCGCTCCGCTCCGACGTCGCCGCCGCGGCCCGCCTCATCGTCGTCAAGGTCGGCACGCGCGTGCTCACGGGCCCCGACGGCCTCCTCGACCACCGGCGCATCGAGTCGCTCGGCCGGCAGTTCTCGGCGCTGCTCGACTCCGGCCGGCAGGTGGTGCTCGTCAGCTCCGGCGCCGTGGGAGCGGGAATGGGGAGGATGGGACTCGCCTCGCGCCCCCAGGAGCTCGCCCACCTGCAGGCGGTGGCGGCGATCGGCCAGAGCTCGCTCATCGAGGCCTACGAACGCGTGTTCCGCGACCACGGCCGCCACGCCGCACAGGTGCTCCTGGTCGCCGACGATCTGCAGGACCGGGCCCGCTACCTCAACATCCGCCACACGCTGCGGGCGATCCTCGACTACGGCGCCATTCCGGTGATCAACGAGAACGACACCGTGAGCGTGGAGGAACTGCGTACGAGCTTCGGCGACAACGACCGCCTCGCCGCCCTGGTGGCGACCCTCCTCGGCGCCCCCCTGCTGGTCCTGCTCTCCGACGTCGACGGCCTCTTCGACCGCCATCCCTCCGATCCGGGAGCCCGCAAGCTCGACACCGTCGCCGAACTCGACGCCGGCATCGACGGCCTGGCCCGCGACACCCTGGGGGGGCTCTCCAAGGGGGGCATGGCGAGCAAGATCAAGGCGGCGCGGATCGCCACGGAGGCGGGGGGCCATTGCATCATCGCCTCCGGGCGCGACGACGGCATCCTCGAGCGGATCGCCGCAGCGGACTCCGTCGGCACCCTGTTCGTCGGCCGACACACGGCGATGCCCGCCTGGAAACGCTGGCTCGGCTGGTCGGCGGACGCCCGCGGCCGGCTCGTCGTCGACGACGGCGCCCGCACCGCGGTCGTGTCGCAGGGGCGCAGCCTGCTCGCCGCCGGCATCCGCGGCGTGGAGGGGAACTTCGCCGCCGGCGACGTGATCACCCTCGCCGACGCCGAGGGCGAGTTCGCCCGCGGTCTGGCGAACTACCCCGCCGCGGACCTGCACCGCATCGCGGGCCTGAAGACCGAGCGGATCGTCGAGGTCCTCGGTTACTGCCCCTACGACGAGGTCGTCCACCGCGACAATCTCGCCGTCATCCGCCGCGACCGGCCCCCCGGATCCTGACGCCCATGCCGTGGGAAGTCCTCATCGTCCTGGCGCTGATCCTCGCCAACGGATTCTTCTCGGGGGCGGAGATGGCGATCGTCGCCAGCCGCCGCGGGCGTCTCCGGCAAATGGCCGACGACGGCGACGAGGCGGCGCGCACGGCGCTGGAACTGGCGTCGAGTCCCGACCGTTTCCTCCCCACGGTGCAGATCGGCATCACTCTCGTCGGCACGCTCGCGGCCGCCTACGGCGGCGACCGCCTGGTCAGCGCGATGGCGGCCTGGCTTTCCGCGACCCTGCCAGCCGGCCTCGCCGGGGCCGCGCGGCCGGTGGCGCTGACGCTGTTCGTCGGCCTCCTCTCCTTCTTCACGCTGCTGCTGGGGGAGCTCGTGCCCAAGCGGCTGGCGCTGCGGCGTGCCGAGGCGATCGCCCGGGCCGTGGCGCCGGCGATGCAGGCGTTCGCCCGGCTCACGAAGCCGGCGGTGTCGCTGCTCGGCTGGTCGACGCGGGCCGTGCTGTTCCTCCTCGGGGCCCACAAGTCCGACGGCCCGAGCGTGTCGGTGGACGACATCGAACACCTCCTCGAGGCGGGGAGGGCCGAAGGAGTCCTCGAGCCGGTCGAGCAGGCGGTGGCCTCCGAGGCGCTGCGTCTGGGGGAGCGCACGGTGCGCGACATCATGCGTCCGCGGATCGACCTCGACGCCCTCGACATCGCCACGCCGCCGGGCGAGGTGCTCGGCGCGATCGCCATGGCCGGTTATTCACGGCTGCCCGTCTACGAAGGGTCGCTCGACCACATTCTCGGCTACGTGGCGCTCAAGGACGTCCTCCGCCAGAACTGGATGGGCTGGCCGATCGAGCTGAAGAAGATCATGCACAAGGCGCTGTTCGTGCCCGAGACGATGCCGCTCGACCGCCTCCTCGAGATGTTCCAGAAGGAGCGCAACCAGCTGGCGATCGTCCTCGACGAGTACGGCGGCACCGAGGGCCTGGTGACGCTCGAGGACGTTCTCGAGGAACTGGTCGGCGAGATCCACTCGGAGAACCGGGGCCGCGAGGCTCCGTTCGTCGATCGCGGCGACGGCTCCTGGCTCGTCGACGGTACGGCGAGCGTCGAGGAGCTGGCGGAGCGATTCGGCCTCCGACCCGACCCGGTGCCGCGCGACTTCGCCACGGTGTCGGGGCTCGTGCTCTCGCGTCTCGAGCGCATTCCCTCGACCGGCGATCGCACCGACTGGCAGGGGCTGTCGATCGAGGTCGTCGACATGGACGGCCGCCGCATCGACAAACTGCTCGTCAAGCGGATCTGACGGCCGCACCCGCGCCGCCCCCTTTCACGGAGACGAGGCCATGCGCCCCGCCGCATCGTTCCGCCCGCACCGTCCCGCCGCCGCCCTCCTGTCCATCGCCGCCGGCATCGCGGCCACGGTCGTCGCCGCGGCGGAGCCGCTCGGCGACCGCACGCTCGTCGCCTGGGTCGTGAACGCCGACGCCGAGCAGCGCAACGTCGCCCCGTTCACGATCCAGGACGGCCCGTCGGTGTTCGACGCGCTGGTGTACGCGGAAATCCGGCCGCGCGTGTGGATGGCCGGAAGCGACTATTTCCACCGCACGCTCCGCGACCAGTCGCGGGAGCCGGAGGACGGCGAGACCGGCGTCCTCCACCGCCATGCGATCGTCACCCGCGGCCGGGAAGTGGAGCTGTGGCGCGACGACGCGCTCGTGTCGCGGCACGCCATCCCCGGCGAGGCGCACGCCTTCCCCGCAGGCGGCGCCGTCCTGTTCGGCGTCCACCACCTCGACATGCTCGCCGCGCCCAGGTTCCGCGGGGAGATCGAGGACGCGCGCATCTACGACCGGGCCCTCGGGGCCGACGAGATCCGCTCCCTCCGCCCCGACGCGGCCGGAGGCCCGCCCCCCTTCGCGTGGTGGCGGTTCGACGACGGCGTCGTCGACTCGACGGGGCGCTACCCGGAGGGAATCGTCCACGGCCGGGCCGCGGTCGAGGGGGGCAGGCTGCGGCTCCGCGGCGGCTTCGCCGCCACCGGACTCGGTGCGGGGACTCCGTCGCGGGAGACCGAACGCTGGCCGCGCTGGCACGTGAGCGCCCTGCCCGACGAGGGGCTCTGCCGCCCCTACGACGCCAACGGCTGCATCTTCTGGAAGGGCCGCTACCACCTGATGTACATCTTCCAGGATCCGGAGCTCCCCCACGGCGGCCACTGCTGGGGCCACGCGTCGAGCGCCGACCTCGTCGATTGGACCTTCCATCCCCCGGCCCTCGTGCCGGCCGCCGGCGACCCCGACCGGGGGATCTTCAGCGGCAACGCCTTCCTCGACCGGGACGGACGGCCGACGCTCTGCTGGTTCGGCATCGACGCCGGCGTGTGCGTGGCCACGGCGGAGGACGACGGCCTCCTACGCTGGCGGAAGTCGCCGCACAATCCGGTCATCCCGATCCCGAAGCCGGGCGATCCGGGCCACGGGGCGTGGCACGTGTGGGATCCGTTCCTGTGGTGGGACGGCGACGAATACCGGTGCCTCCTCGGCGGCAACCGCCTCCCCGACGGCGAGGACACGCTCTGGCAGATGCGTTCGGCCGACCTCGTCCGCTTCGAGCCGGTCGGGCCGTTCTACGCGGCCGACCCGCGGTTCACGGTCCGCGGCGAGGATTGCTCCTGCCCCGACTTCTTCCCGCTCGGCGACCGGCACGTGCTGATGTCGATCAGCCACAACGTCGGCGGCCGGGCGTACGTCGGGCGTCTCGAGGGGGAACGTTTCGTCCCGGAGCGCCACGTGCGGATGAACTGGCCAGGCGGCGCCTACTTCGCCCCGGAGAGCCTCCTCGACGCCAAGGGACGGCGCGTGGTGTGGGCCTGGATCACCGATCCCCGTTCGATGACCACGCAGGCCCTCACCGGCTCCGGCGTCCAGAGCCTGCCCCGGATCCTCGGCCTCGCGCCCGACGGCGGGCTGACCATCGAGCCGGCACCGGAGATCGAGCGGCTCCGCGAGCGATCCCTGGAACACGCGCCCGCCACGCTCGAGGACGGCCGGGAGCTGGTCCTCGACGGGATCGAGGGCGATTCGATCGAGATCGAACTGGTCGTCGAGCCCGACGGCGGCACCGACCTCCCCCCGGTGCTCACCGGCGGCACGCGCCAGATCGTCGTCGACGTGCTGGCCACCCCCGACGGACGGGAGCGGACGCGGCTGGTCCACGACGTCGTCGCCGGCACGCTCTCGATCGACGCCTCGGCGTCCACCCTCCGGGGCGACGTCGATTACCAGTTCCATCCGCTCGATTCCGGCGGCGTGTTCGGCGACCGCCGTCCCGGGCAGCCCCACCGCTGCCCGGTCACGGTGGCACCACTGGAACTGGCGCCGGGGGAGCCCTTGAGGCTCCGCGTGTTCATCGACGGCCCGGTCCTCGAGGTGTTCGCCAACGGCCGGCAGTGCGTGACGCAGCAGGTCTTCCCGTCGCTCCCCGAGAGCCGTCGCGTTTCGGTAACGTCGCAGGGGGGCACGAGCCGCCTCCTCCGCGCCACCGGCCACGTGATGCGCCCGGCCCGCTACGAAGACCGCCGCCGCTGAACGGGACCGGCCACCGCGGAGACCGGGCTCGCCGAATGACGAACCGCCCGTTCAGCCCGCCGGCGGGGCGGGACGGGCGTCGGGGGGAACCGACGGCTCGCGGGTCGGGCCCTGGGGCGGCGGATTGAGCGGCGGCGTGGTGCCGTCACCGGCGTCCGGCCGCTGCATCGGCGCGGTGGGAAGCGAGCGGTCGACGACGTCCTGGAGGATGAACGGCCGGGGGAACTGCTCGTCGAGTTGCTCGAGGACCCTCCGGTATTCGCTCACGTATCCGACGAGATCCTCGTTGGTGATGGCGTCGTTGCGGAGGATGGGGGAGGCGTCGAGGACCTCGCGCCACGCCGTGAACGCCTCCTCGTACGCCTTCTTCGCCGGCTGGAGCCGGGCCCCCTCGAACTCCTTCTGCGCCCGCCAGGTCGCCTCCCGCGCCCGCAGCGCAGGCTCCGTCTCCTCGGCCTCGCAGGTCGCACGCCAGAAGTCGAAGTTCACGATGTCGCGGTAGCGGTCGATGATCTCGGCGGTCTCGTTGGCCTCACGCCACTGCCGGGCGAGGTCACGGGCCCGGTCGCGAACGTCGGCCGGCGCGTCGCGGACCACCGCAGGCCAGGTCACCATCCGCGCCTGGTCGGCCAGCATCGCGTCGCGGGCCTGGGTGTCGGTGCGGTCCATCGGCGGGACGCGCAGCGCCGCCTTCTGCTCCTCCGGAAGCCCGTCGAAGAGCTTCTTCTCCAGCGCCTCGAAACGGCCGGGGAGGAGCTTGTCGAGCTCTTCGTTCAACCGCGACGCGCGGGCCAGCTCCTCCTCCTTCAGGCCCAGACGGATCGGCACGTCCCAGGTGGTGGGGATCTCGCGCTGGGCGAAGTCGATCATCTCCTTCTTCGCCTTCTCCCACCCGGCGCGGGCCGCCTCGCCGAACGTCCCGTCCTCCTCGAGGGCGCGGGCGTAGTTGATCATCGTCATCATCGGCTCGCTGTGAAAGATCAGCGCGGTGGTCTTGAGCGGCGCACCCGAGTCGGCGAGCTGCTGGCCGGCGTGGTACTTCTCGTTGCCCACCAGCCAGTTGTCGCGCTCGGGGAGCGTGCGGCCGGGCCGGTCGCGGCGGTGGAAGTCCTCGTCATCGGTGAAGAGCCGGCGGTACTGCACCTTCTCGTCGGCCCGGCCGATCTTGTGGCCGATGAACCAGCCCATCCGGCCGAGGAGGCGGGG
>CAWUOA010000072.1:0-11981 GCA_963923225.1 uncultured Planctomycetaceae bacterium | reverse complement strand
TGATGCCGACGACCTGGTGGTAGTAGCGGGGCTCCATCCCGTGGACGCGGAGGAGCTTGAGCTTGGCGGCGATGTCGTCGCGGGTGGTGGTCATGAAGCCGCCGTCGCCGACGCCGCCGAGATTCTTCGTCGGATAGAAGCTGAAGCAGCCGACGTCGCCGACGCCGCCGGTGCAGCGGCCGTGCCAGGTGGAGAGGATCGACTGGCAGGCATCCTCCACCACGGGTACCCCGGCCCCGTTCGCCACGGCGAGGAGGGCGTCCATGTCGGCGGTGCGGCCGAACAGGTGGACCGGAATGATCGCCTTCGTCCGGCGGCTGAGCTTCCGTTTCACGTCGGCGGGGCAGACGAGATAGGTGGCCGGATCGATGTCGGCGAAGATCGGGACCGCGCCGAGCCGCGTCACGGCGCTGGCGGTGGCGAAGAAGGTGTAGGCGGGGAGGATCACCTCGTCTCCCGCCTTGATGTCGAGAGCCATCAGCGCCAGGAGCAGCGCGTCGGAGCCGGAGGCACAGCTGATCGCGTGCGGCACGTCGAGGAGGCGGGCCAGTTCGGCCTCCAAATCGGTGACGTCGGGGCCGAGGACGAACCGTCCGGAGTCGCAGACCCGCTCGATCGCCGCCTTGATCTCCTCGCGCAGCACGGCGTACTGGCGGTCGAGGGCCAGGAGGCCGACCTGGGGGAGGAATCCGTCGGCAGCCGTCTCGGCATCGCTCGGTGGCGCGGCAGTCGTCTTGCGGCTCATGGTGTCAGGCTCCGGTCCCTGGGCTCGGCGGTGCGGGGGCCGCCGCGAGAACCCTCGCGGTCGACTTGATCCCGTCGCCATTCGTGATCGACACGATCCGCCCAATCGCTCCAGTCAATCGGGGGTGCACTTGCCGCGGTTCGCCGAGCCTGTCCGGAAGCCGGCGATCCTCGCGAAGCGGGGGAATACGGGACATTTCGAGGCGCGGTCAAGGGCAGGGATCGCGTCCGTCGCCCGCCGGCAGGCGGCGGACGATTCTTTCGGCAGGCGGGGTAGGCCAGGGGGGCGGGGATGATTGGAGGGGCCGCGCGGCGGTGCGGGACCCTGCCGCCACCCTCCCGGCTCGTCGCATCCGGAGTGTTTGACACCACCCCTCCAGCGCCCCTAGATTCCATCGGTTTCCAGGCTCCCGTCCCGCACTCCGGAGGATCCAAAGTCCCTCCGGGGTCGGTCGCCCGTCGGGACAAGCCGACGCGCCAGAATGACTCCGGCCAGGGAGCGGGCCGGGGCGGGGCATGGGGAGTCGAGCGGCATCCGATCGCCAGGCGATGCGGATCCGCGATACGGATGGCAGCCATCACGCTCATCGATCTCGGGCAGATCGCCCGCCGGCTCGATCTTCCCCCCGCGGGAGTCGACGCCGTCGTCGCTCTCCTGGACGAGGGGAACACCGTCCCGTTCATCACGCGGTACCGCCGCGACCAGACCGGCGGTCTCGACGAGGTCGACATCCGGCGCATCGCCGATGCCGTCGGCAAGGCCCGGCAGATCGCCGATCGGAAGCAGACGATCCTGCGGACGATCAAGGGGCAGGGGAAGCTCACCGACGATCTGGAGAGGCGGATCGAATCGGCGACGAGCACGAAGCAGCTCGAAGACCTCTACCTCCCCTTCAAGCCGCGCAAGCTGTCGCTGGCGGAGATCGCCCGGCAGCGGCGCCTCGAGCCGTTGGCACGGGAGATCCTCGCCGCCGATCCGTCCGCCGCCGACCTCGACAAGCGCGCCGCCGATTTCGTCGACGCCGACGGTCAGGTGGCGACCGCCGCCGACGCGCTCCTCGGCGTGGGCCACATCCTCGCCGACGTCTTCGCCGAGCGGGCCGACGTGCGCCAGGCGCTGCGGGCCATCCTCTCCAAGAAGGCGAGCCTCACCAGCCAGCGGGTGGAGACCGAGGGCAAGGCCCTCTCCAAGGACGAGAAGCACTACCGCGACTATTTCAAGTACGCCGAGCACGTCCAACGCATTCCCCCGCACCGGGCCCTGGCGATCAACCGCGGCGAGCGCGCGCGGCTGCTCAAGGTGAAGATCGAGGGGCCGATCGACGAGATGCAATCCGCCGCCGAGGCGCTCCTCATCGATCCCGCCCATCCCCACGCCGACTTCCTCCGGGGCTGCGCCCGCGATTCGGTGACTCGGCTGGTGCAGCCGAGCCTCGAGCGGGAGATCCGCCGCGAGATCACCGAATACTGCGAGTCGCACGCGGTGACGGTGTTCGCCCGCAACCTCCGCAACCTCCTCCTCCAGCCGCCGGTGTCGGGCAAGCGCGTCCTGGCCCTCGACCCCGGCTTCAAGAGCGGCTGCAAGGCCGTCGTCATCGACGAGTGCGGCGTGCCGCTGGAGCATGCCGTGCTCCACATCATCGGCCAGAAGGAGAAGCGCGAGGCGGCGGGGCAGCGGATCCTCGAGCTGGTGCAGAAGCACGCCGTGAACGTGATCGCGGTCGGCAACGGCACCGCGGGCCGCGAGACGGAGACGCTCGTCGCCGAGCTCGTCACCGGCGCGCTCGCCGAGTCCGACACCGCCTATTGCGTCGTCAACGAGGCGGGGGCGAGCGTCTACTCCACCAGCGCCTACGCGCGCGAGGAGCTCCCTGCCCACGAGGCCGCGGTGCGCGGCGCCGTGTCGATCGGCCGCCGCCTCCAGGACCCGCTCTCGGAGCTGGTCAAGATCGAGCCGGCCAACATCGGAGTCGGCCTCTACCAGCACGACGTCAAGGCCCGCCATCTCCACGCCTCGCTCGACGCGGTCGTGGAGAGCTGCGTGAACTACGTCGGCGTCGACGCCAATACCGCGAGCCCCGCGCTGCTCCGCTACGTCTCGGGCTTGAACCAGACGATGGCCAAGGGCTTCCAGGAGTGGCGCGAGAAGAACGGCGCGTTCACGTCGCGGGCGCAGTTCCTCGAGGTACCAGGCTTCGGCGAATCGGCCTACGTGCAGGCGGCCGGGTTCCTCAAGATCACCGGCGGCAGCAATCCCTTCGACGCCACCTGGATCCACCCGGAGAGCTACGAGGTGGCGGCCAAGGTGCTCGAGCGTCTCGGCGGCACCCCGGAGGATCTCACCAATCGGCAGCGGGCCGGCGCCCTGGCGGAGAAGGCCGCGGCCCTCGACGTTCCCGCGCTCGCCGCCGAGCTCGGCGTCGGCCGGCTGCTCCTTTCCGACATCGTCGAGCAGCTGGCCCGGCCGGGCCGCGACCCGCGCGAGGATCTCCCCCAGCCGTTCTTCAAGAAGGGGGTCCTCAAGCTCGAGGACCTCGAGACCGGCATGGAGCTCCACGGCGCCGTCCTCAACGTCGTCGACTTCGGCGCCTTCGTCGACATCGGGCTCCACGACAGCGGCATGGTTCACATCAGCCAGATGTCGCGGAAGTTCGTGGGCGATCCCCACGACGTCGTCAGCGTCGGGCAGGTGGTGAAGGTGTGGGTGCTCGAGATCGACAAGAACCGACGCCGCGTGGCCCTGACGATGATTCCGCCCGGCACCCCCGACCCCCGCGCCGCCGCGCAGGAGCGCCGCCGGCGCCGCGACGAGCAGCCGCAGGGCGAGGGACAGGCCCCGCCCCGCCAGGATCGGCGTCCCCGACCTCCGCGTGGCCAGGCACGGGGCGGCCAAGGGCAGGCGGGCCAGGGGCAGGGGGCGCCGCGCCAGGGTGGCCAGGCCGGCCAGGGTGCCCGTCCTCCGCGCGAAGGTCAGCCGGCAGGTGGACCGCGCCAGGGCGAGGGGCGGCCCGGCGGCAGGCAGGGAGGCGAGCGGGGCCGCGGACGCGGCGACCGCGAGCCGCGGCCGCAGACGGGGCGCGTCTACGAATCGAAGAAGTCCGACCGCGGCCCGGTGTCGATCACCGAGGCGCAGAAGGAGGGGAAGGCTCCGGTTCACACCTTCGGCGCGCTCAAGGCGCTCTTCGCCACGATGCACGGCGGCGCCGTCGAGGAGACGCCGCCGCCGGAGAAGCCGAAGAAGAAAAAGCCGCCACGTGCCGGCGCGGCCGCTGGCGAGACTGGGCCAGCCGTCACGCCCGAGTCGCCGCAGGGCGAGGGGGCGGCGCCGGGCGTGCCCACCCAGGAACCGGCGGCCGAGCCGCCGGTGACGGGAGACGAAGGAAGCCCGGCGGCCGAGTGAGCCAGACGGGCCCCGAAGGCGTGCGTGGCGTGCGGGCCCCGACCGAAAGCCAGCCGATCAACGTTCGCGGAACGTGATCCGGCCCTTCGTGAGGTCGTAGGGGGAGAGTTCGACCTTCACCTTGTCGCCCGGAACGATGCGGATGAAGTTCTTCCGCATCTTGCCGGCGACGTGGGCGTTGACGATGTGGCCGCCCTGGATCTGAACGCGGAAGCGGGTATTGGCGAGGGCCTGGGTGACGACCCCCTCGACTTCGAGTGCTTGTTCTTTTTCGGCCATGGATTCCCGGACGTGAGCGTGACGATTCCGGGACGACGCCCCGGAAACTGGTGGTGAGGGAAAGCAGAAATCTACTCCGCCCCGTCCGCCCGGTCCAGCGCGCCGGCCCGCCGGGGCGGACTGGCCCGGGGTGAAAAGCGCGCGGAATCGCCGGAGAAAAAGCCCCGCCTGGCCGATCCACGGGGGCCGAAGCGGCCCCCGGCGGGGGAAATGGAGCGGGTCCGGATCAGTCGTCGCCGACTGCGGCCGGAGCCTGTCCCGAGGCGTTCCAGCGCAGGTAGGCGTCGAGGAAGCCGTCGATGTTGCCGTCGAGGACGCTCTGGAAATTGCCGACGTAGAAGCCGGTCCGCTGGTCCTTCACGCGCTGGTCGGGGTGGAGGAAGTAGTTGCGGATCTGCGAGCCGAAACCGGTCTTGGGCTTCGACTGGTGCTGGGCGTGCTTCTCCGCCTCCCGCTTCTCCTCCTGGATCCGCGCGATCCGGGCCCGGAGCATCTTCATCGCGGTGGCCCGGTTCTTGTGCTGGCTCCGCTCGCTTTGGCACTGGACCACGATCCCGGTGGGGAAGTGGGTGAGGCGGATGGCGCTCGACGTCTTGTTGACGTGCTGGCCGCCGGCGCCGCTGGCCCGGAAGACGTCCTCGCGGAGGTCGGAGTCGGCGATCTCGATTTCGGTGTTGTCGTCCGGGATCTCCGGGGCGACGTCGACGGCGGCGAAGCTCGTCTGCCGCTTCCCTTCGGAATTGAATGGGCTGATGCGGACGAGGCGGTGGATTCCCGACTCCCCCTTCAGGTAGCCGTAGGCCCAGGGGCCGCGGATGGCGACGGTGGCGGACTGGATCCCCGCCACCTCGTCGTCCTGGCGGTCGAGGAGCTCGACGGTGAAGTCGTGCTTCGCCGCCCAGGCGGAGTACATGCGGAGGAGCATCTCGGCCCAGTCGTTGGCGTCGGTGCCGCCGTCACGGGCGTTGAAGCTCACCAGCGCGTCGTGGGCATCGTGGGCGCCGGAGAGGAGCGAGGCCAGTTCGAGGGCGTCGACCTTCTTCTCCAGGCTCTCCGCCTCGCGGAGCAGCTCCCCTTCGAGCGATTCGTCCTCGCGGGCGAGCTCCTCGAGGGCCTCGAGATCGGCGCTCGCCGAGAGGGCCTCGTCGAGGGGCTTGAGGACGGAGTTCACCCCCTTGAGCTCGGCGACCGTGGCCTGGGCCTTCTCGGGAGAGTCCCAGAAGCCGGCCTGGCTCATCGCCTCTTCGATGCGCGCGGCGTGTTTCTTGCGGCTCTCCCAGTCAAAGAGAGTCTCGCAGTTGGAGGAGCCGGGCGCGGATCGAACTCGAGCGGGCGTGCAGTGCGGTGTCCATGGGCGGGATTGTACGCGGCGGGGCTGCGGCGGTGAAGCGGACGAAATCCGCTCCTGCCCCGGGCCTCGCTCAAGCCCGCTGCACGCGGCTGCCGGGGAGACGTCGGACGAGCCGCCGCATCTCGAGGACCGAGATCGTCGCCAGGACCTGCGAGGTGGCCAGATCCGAGGCGTCGACGACGCGGTCGATCTCGATCCCGGCCTTCCCGCCGGCGGCGATGAGATCGAAGACGGCGCGCTCCTGCCCCTCGAGCGCCAGCTCGGCGGGGCTGCGCACCTCGCGGCCGGCGTCGGTCGTCGCCGGCTCGAAGAGGGGGCCGAGCTCGGCGAGGATGTCGTCGACGCTTCCCGCGAGCGTCGCCCCGTCGCGGATCAGCGCGTGGCAGCCCTGCGAGAGCCGGCAGTCGATCGGCCCCGGCACCGCGAACACCTCCCGTCCCTGTTCCCCGGCGAGCCGGGCGGTGATCAGGGCGCCGGACCGCTCGGCCGCCTGGACGACGACGGTGCCGAGCGAGAGGCCGGCCACGATCCGGTTCCGCCGGGGGAACGCCCCGGCGTGAGGGTGCTCGAGCGGCGTCGACTCGCTCACCAGCGCCCCCTTGGCGATCACCTCGTCGGCGAGCGGGCCGTGCTCGGGGGGATAGATCTCGAGGACGCCGCTGCCGAGGACGCCGATCGTCCGGCCGCCGGCGGCGATGGCGCCCGAGTGGGCCCAGGCGTCGATGCCGCGGGCCAGTCCGCTGACGACGGTGTAGCCCGCCCGGACCAGTCCCGCGGCGAGCTGCTCGGTGACCTTCCGCCCGTAGGTGGTGGCGTGACGCGAGCCGACCAGCGCCACCGAGAGGGCGTCGGCCGGGGTGAAGGCGCCGCGGACGAAGAGGATCGCCGGCGGGTCGGGGATCTGCGTGAGGAGGCGGGGGTAGTCGGCGTCGCCGCGGAGGAGGATCCGCACCTGCTCGCGCTCGCACAGGCGCAGCGTCTCGTCGGCGAAGCGTCCGTCGGCCGCCTCGCGGATCGCCGCCACCATCTTCGGGCCGACGCCGTCGAGCCGGGCCAGATCGGACGGCGACGCCGCGAACACCGCCGCCGGCGATCCGAACGCCGCCAAGAGCGTCGCCGCGGTCTTCCCCCCCATGCCACGGACGCAGGCGAGCTTCACCCGGTCGTGAATGGGGAACGCGCCGCCGTCGGTGAGATCGTCGTCTGCATCGGCCATGCCCTGTCCCTCTCGAGTGAACGTGCGTTCACTCTAGTCGGTCGGAGGGGGGCCGTCAAAGACGGGCCGCAGGGCCTCAGCCCGCGGCGACCTTCATCTCGGCCAGGGCCTGGGCCCGGTCGACGAGGCGGTCCCAGTTGGCGGCGACGTACTCCGGCGGGCCGCCGCTCTGGGCGACCGCGACGGCGAGCATCTCCGTCGGCACCATCTGGATGGCGTCCCAGGGGCAGACCTTGAGGTCGTAGGGATTGGTCTTCTTCCCCGGGATGTGGACGCAGACCTCGCAGCCGACGCAGCGTTCGAAGTCGATCTCGCACCAGCTCTGCAGGTTGTGGAACTGGTCGTACTGCTGCACCTTCACGATGCAGTCGACCGGGCAGACCTCCAGGCACGACTCGCACCCGGTGCAGTTGTCGGCCGTGATCACGGCCAGTTCCTTCGGCAGCTTCTTGCGGGGTCCGGCTTTGGCCATGGCGGGTGGGATCGGCTGGAAGGGAGGGGAATCTGGAGCGGGCGCCGTCCCGTCATCCTAGTCGGCAAAGCCGGCCGGGCCAATCGGGGAGAAGGCCCGGGAAAACCGGGTGCGGACCGGGGAAAACGGGGGCAGCGGAAAACCGGGGTCGCCGGGCCGAAGGGCTCAGACCGTCTCGCCGCGGAAGAGGTCCTCGGGGGTCTGGCGGGCGCGGACGAGCCGGGCCTTCCCGCCGTCGACGAGGACCTCCGCCGGGAGGGGCTTGGAGTTGTAGTTGCTCGCCATCACGAAGCCGTAGGCGCCGGCGATTTCGATCACCAGGAGATCCCCCACCTGTGCGGCGGGGAGGTCGCGGGTGGCGACGAAGCCGCCGTCGGTCTGCGTGAAGATGTCCCCCGATTCGCACAGCGGCCCCCCCACCGCCACCTCCTCGCGGAGGCCGCGGCCGGCCGGTGAGGTGGGGCCCGCGTCGGCCGGGCAGAGGCTCATCGGGTGGTAGGCGCCGTACATCACCGGCCGGGCGAGCGTGTTGAAGCCGGCGTCGACGAGGACGTACTTCCGCGAGCCCTGGAGCTTCACCGCGCGGACCTCGGTGACGAGGAAGCCGCTCTCGGCGGTGAGGTACCGGCCCGGCTCGATCTCCAGGCGGATCCGGTGCCCGAAGGCCTCCTCGAGGCGGCGGCGGGTGGCGTTCCAGAGTTCGACGTAGCCGGTGAGATCCGCATGGACCTCGCCGGGGCGGTAGGGGATCGGCAGGCCGCCGCCGGCGCTCACCGTGTCGAGCGTGCGGCCGATCTCGCGGGCCACCCGCTCGAGCGTTCCCGCCACCTCGGCCAGATGCGCCAGGTCCGTGCCGCTGCCGATGTGCATGTGGAGGCCGGTGACGACGATCCCCGCCGCTTCGCTCCGGCGCATCACCTCGGGGATGTCGGCGTGCCAGATGCCGTGCTTCGAGCCCTCGCCGCCGGTGTTCGTCTTCTGGCTGTGGCCGTGGCCGAAGCCGGGATTCACACGGAGCGTCACCTCGGCCCCCGGCACCCTGGCCGCGAGCTGCTCGAGCATGTCCGCCGAGCCGCAGTTGACGTGGATCCCCAGGCGAGCGACTTCGTCGAGGCTCGCCCGGTCGAAGATGTCGGCGGTGTAGACGATCGGATGCGCCGGGGGGAGACCCTGGCCGGTGCGCCGCTCGGCGCGGGCCGGGAAGCCGGCGGCCAGCGCCCGGTGGATCTCGCCGGTGCTCACCGCGTCGACGAGCACCCCCTCGCGGCGGACGAGGTCGAGGATGGCCAGGTTCGAGCAGGCCTTCTGCGCGAAGCGGACGGTGTCCCAGGCATGCCCGCCGCGCGGCTGCGTGAGATCGCGGCAGCGGCGGCGGACGCTCTCGGCGTCGTAAACGTAGAGCGGCGTGCCATGCTCGCGGGCGAGATCGGCGACCGGCACGCCGGCGATCGTGTGGCGGATGCCGCCGTGGCGCGGCGAGTCTGCGGTGGGGCTCGGGGCGGAGGTGCTCATGGAGAATCGGGGCGGGTGAGGAAGGAATGAAAGGGGACGGAGGCTCGGCCGAGGGCGATCGCCCGGGGCTCGAAAAAGCCCGCGGGGAGGAGGCCAGGCGGCATCCTCCCCGACGGGGAAGCGAGGCGGATGAGCGTGGCGGCGGAGCCGCGGCTCACCTGCCGCCTGCGGGGCGGCCGCCGCCCTGCTGCTGGCGGGACATCTCGGCGGCGGCCTTGAGGGCACCGGCGCCGGCGGTGATCCGCGTGACGACACCGCCATCGACCGGCTTGGTCGTCACCGACACGGAGCCCGAGTCGGCGTCCTTCTCGGTCAGGCTCCCGGCGAGCTTCGCGGCCCCCTCCGCCTGCGGCAGCCCCATCGAGGCGGCGTAGGCGAGGATCCGGTCGAGCGCCAGCGAGATCCCGGCGCCGGGGATGTCGTCGTCGGCCACGGCGGTGTTCGGGGCGCCGTTGGTGGACAGGAGCTTCTCCAGCCGCGCCTTCACGTCGCCCCCGTGGAGGAGGAAGGCGTAGTCGGGGGTCACGGCGAGCGTCAGTTCGACCGAGGGGCCGAGGATCCCCGACGCGGGCGTCGCCGAGACGTCGATCGTGACGGTGTGGAGGTTCGCCTTGCCGACCTTGCCGGAGTTGAACTTCGCCTTCGCCTCGCGCGGCATCTTCGACGAGGAGAAGAGCTCCTGCACCTGCCGCTCGAGCTTCGCCCCGTCGGCGACGTGCGCCCCGGCGGTGATCACGGGGAGATTGCCGGTGGAGCTGGTGTCGACCGTCAGCGCCGCGTCGAGGCCGCCGGCGTCGGCCATCGCCTCGACCAGGCCGCGGACGACCGTGGAGACGTTGCGGGCGGTCTCGTCCCCCTGCGGCATCGCCCCTTCCAGGAGGGCGAGGAGCTGGCGGGCCTGGTCCTTGGAGAGGGGCTGCACCGCATGGGCCTTCACGGCGTGGAGGCCCCCGTCTTGCGTGGCGGCGGTGGCCACCGTCAGCGGCGTGCTCGAGGCGGGGGCGGCGGGACCGCGTCGGGCGACGACCTTGTTCTCGAGAAACACGGTGTTCTGTGCGGGATCCATCGCCATCGCCAGCGACAGCGTCTCCACGTCGCCCAGGCCCTGGAGGGCGCTTTGCAGGGCGCGGGCATCGACCTTCCGCCCCTGGGCCGCGGCGGCGCCGGCCATCTGCTGGATGCCGGCGGAGAGCAGCGCCCGGATCGACTCCGGCATGTCGGCGGGGTGGGTCTCGAGGGCGAGGGTGTAGTCCTTCACCAGCGCCCCCAGGACGGCGGCCGGATCGGCGACGTCGAACACCTGTCCTCGCTGGCCGACGATGGCCCAGCCGTCCTTCTCGACGATCTCGAGCTCCTGCCCGCTGGGGAGGGTGATGCGGCGCGTGCCGCCGTCGTTCTCCACCGGACCGGTGGCCGCCTGGAGCGAGCCGAGGAGCTTGTCGAGATCCTTGACCGGCACGATCGCGTGGATCCCGAGATCGCCCCCCTGCGTGGTCACGAACACTCCCAGCGGCCGCTTCACGTCGAGGCCGTTGAGCCCCTTGCCCTGCGTGGCCAGGAGGAGCACCGACTCGATCGAGCCGGCCAGACCCTGGTTGTCGACGTGGGGGCCGAGCCAGGTGAGCTGCTGCTTGAGGTCGCCGTAGCTGTCGATGGCGACGACGGCCAGCACCTTCCGCCCGGTGGTGGGCGCCTGGGCGAAGAGGGCCGGTGCAGGTGCCAGGCCGACGAGAAGCGCGGCCGCCAGGGCGAGGGGGGCGAGCCGGGAACCGGTATGGAACGAGGCCATGCGGGAGCGGAACGAGGCCATGCGGGAGCCCTCGGGAGAGAAGACGGGAGCGGGAAAAAAGCGCAGGAGCCGCGAGCCGGCGGCGGGGCCGATGCGAGCGACCGCGCGGGCGGCTCTCGGCTCTGGTGCCCGCAGTGTAGCAGTCCGATTGCCGGCGAGGCACGCCGAATCCACCGCCCGAAGGGCCGTCCGCGGAGGGATTTCCCGACCGGGCCCGTCAACGGCACCAGGGGGGCTCGGGCGGGGTATCCTCTGGAGACCGATGTCCGTCCCGCCGCCGACTTTCGACGCAGTCCGCCCGCCGGTGCCGCTGCGGCCCGCCGCGCTCCCCTTTCCCGTTTCCGGCCGCACGCCCCCCGTGGTGCTCCGTCGGCGCCTGCTCCATCTGGTCCTCTACCTGCTCACGGCGGCGACCACCTTCTCCGCCGGTGTCGTCGGCTGGGAGCCGGTGATCCTCGGGGTCGACGCCGACGTCGCCTCGGGGCTCGCCGCGCACGGCATGCGGGGGCTGGTGTACATGCTCTCGGTGCTCGCCGTGCTCACCGCGCACGAGGCGGGCCACTTCGTCGCCGCGATGATCCACGGCATCCCGGCCACGCTCCCCTTCTTCCTCCCGGTGCCGGTGCTCCTCACCGGCACGCTCGGCGCCGTGATCGGCATGGACGGCTCGCGCGCCACGCGCAGGGAGCTCTTCGACATCGCCATCGCCGGGCCGCTGGCCGGCCTCGCGGTGGCCCTGCCGCTGCTCTGGGCGGGATTCGTCACGGCCGATTCCGGCGAGTCCCTCTTCACGCTGCCGCTGGTGGGGCAATGGATGCTCGCCGCCGCACGGCCGGAGCTCGCCGGCACCGGCGCCGTGGCCGGCATCGCCCCCAACGCCCTCTTCATGGCCGGCTGGGTGGGGCTGCTCGTGACGGGACTCAACATGATGCCGCTGAGCCAGCTCGACGGCGGCCACGTGATCTACGCCCTCTTCGGCGAGCGGTCGAAGTGGCTCGCGCGGACGGTGCTCCTGGCCTCGATGGCGGCGATCATCCTCACCGGCCGCACCAACTGGACCCTGATGATCGTGCTGGTGACGATGCTCGGCGTCGACCATCCGCCGGTCCAGGACGAGGGCCCGCCGATCGGGCGGTGGCGCTTCGCCCTGGGGCTCCTGTCCCTGGCGATCCCGCTCCTCTCGTTCATGCCCGAGCCGCTGCGCGTGGACTGAGGGCG
>CAWUOA010000071.1:0-11990 GCA_963923225.1 uncultured Planctomycetaceae bacterium | reverse complement strand
CGCCGAGCTGGCCGTAGATCAGCTGCAGGTTGTAATGGGCCGCGACGTTCTCCGTGTCGAGGAGGAGCGTCATCTGGAAATGCTTCGCCGCCTCCTCGAGGACCGCGCGGCGCTGCTCGGCCCCCTCGGCGCCGCGGTACTGGCTGGCACGGTCGTAGAGGGTGAGGCCGAGGAGATTCCGCACCTCGTAGTCCTTGCTGAAGTCGAAGCCGCGCTTCCGCATCTCCTCGGTGCGGTCCTCGAGGACCTTGCGGAAGTTCGCCTCCGCCTCCTCGAGCCGCCCCTGCTGGCGGTTGACGAGGCCCGAGAGCCAGGCCACCGTCCAGGGGGGCGGGGCGGGATCGGCGTGCGCGGCGGCCCGCTCGAGCGCGGCGGCAGCCTCGTCGACACGCCCCTCCTCGAAGTACACGCGGCCGAGGTTCACAGGGCCGTCGAAGCGGCCGAGCTTCTCCACCTCGAGAAACGCCTCCTCCGCCTGCCGCAGCTCCGCCTTCCCCTTGACGAGCAGTCCGATGCCGTAGTCGTTCCACCGCTCCCAGGCCGGGATCTTCCGCTCCGGCGCCGCGGGCACGTCGGGCCCGCCCGCCACCGGGAAGGTCACCTCGTCCTCGGCCATGGTGACGATCGGCAGCTCGTCGACGTACGGCTCGCCGGCGACGTGGCCGCGGAGCGGGAAGTCGCCCGGCCGGGCCTTGTCGGCGACGTAGCGCATGTACTCCGCGTCGAACTTCCGGTAGCGGAGCTTCACGTTCACCGTCACCGGCGCCGTGACGTCGGTGGGGAGCGCGAAGCCGTAATGCACCGTCCAGGCGGCGCCGGGGGGGATCTGGTGGTTGTAGAGGGGGACGAAGATGTCCTGGGCGTTGCGCCGGTTGATGCGGTTGCCCTCGCGGTCGAGCATGAAGACGTTGACGAAGTGGGCGTAGCGGTCGACCTCGTTGCCCTTGCCGGCGTCCATGCCGCCGCTCTTGCCGATGATCCGGTCGCCGGAGCGGACGGTGACGTCGAGCCAGACTTCGTTGGAATCGACGGTGCCCTGGGTGAAGAGGTGGCCGAGCTTGAGGGTCCGGATCACCGTCTCGAGGAGATACTCCTTCCCCGGCTCGAGCGCCGGCACCTCGGGCCGCAGCGGCGCGTGGAGCGTGCCGTCGATGGCGCCCCCCTCGCGGATTCCGAAGACGTCGACGCGCGTGATGTCGCCGAGGAACTTGGCATGGGCCTCGAGCGCGTCGCCGCGGTCCTTCATCCACGCCAGCCCCGTGTTCGCCGCCGGGAAGAGGTGGTCGTGGACGGTGAGCTTTCCGGAGTCGTCGTAGAAGGTGGCGGCGAAGTCGCCCGACTCCTTCAGCGGCATGTGGCAGGAGGCACAGCTCTCCTTCGCCTGGGCGGGGTAGTAGAAGCTCCGCGCCCCGTGGCCGGACACGCCGGAAAGGAGGAAGGGATCGTAGTGATTCTGGCCGCGGAGGAAGTCCTTGTAGCCGGTCAGCGCCTTGGGCAAGTGGACCTTGTGGCAGGAGGAGCAGAACTCGGCGTCGCGGTGGAAGTCCTTGAGGAAGGTCTTCTTGTGCATCGCCGGCTTCGCCTTCACCAGTTGGTTGTTGACCCACTGGAGGAGCGGGTTGTCGCTGGTGGCGAAGGGATAGTGGATCGGCTCGTCGATCGTGTAGTCGGCGTTGCCGCGCGTGCTGTTGACGTGGGTGATGGCGTGGCAGACGGTGCAGGTGATGCCGGCGTGCGCGGTCGGATGGTGGACGTCGTCGTAGTCCTTGTCGTCGAAGGCGCCTGAATAGAAGGGGACCGGGTCGTGGCAGCCGGCGCACCACCGGGCCGCCTTGACGGTGCCGTCGCGCTCGAACGACACGAGCCTCGTCTCGCGCACGCTCGCCAGGTAGGCGGGATTGTTGAAGCTCGAGAAGTGGTGGCTGCTCCCCTCCCAGCCGGCGTGGACGTCGGCGTGGCACTTCTTGCAGTAGTCGTCCATCATCAGGACGTCGGCCGGGATGTAGTTGCCGGAGGCGGTGCGGGCCAGCGACGGCTCGAAGTACTGCTTCCCCTCCTCCGGGCCGACGGCGTGCCAGTGGCGCGGGTCCTGGGCGTGGAGCCAGACCATGCCGCCGATCGTGGCCGCCACGAGGCCCGCGTAGGCGGCGCCCAGGCGCCACTTGATCTTCGGCCCCACGAGGCGGTGGAGCCAGTAGAGCCAGCCCGCCACCAGCGGCGCCGCGACGTGGGCCCAGTAGGTGGCCCGGGTGAGCGACGGCGTGCGGGCGCCGGTGTTGGTGGCCCGCAGCCAGAGGAGCAGGCCGCCCGAGACGAGCACCACCAGGGAGGCGATGAACAGCGCGTACCCCACCCGCACCGCCCGCCTGTTCTTGCGGTTGGCGGTGTTGGCCATGTGGATCAGGCCGAAGACCACGAACGGTGCCACGAACACGAACCCGAGCACGAGGTGGACGAGGAACATCCACTGGTAGAGCCAGTTCTGGTAGGTCTCCCCCGAGGCCCATTCGAGGAACGTGATCGCCGCGAGGTAGGCCGAGTTGGCACCGATGACGGCGAGCAGCCCGAGGACCGCCGTCAGCAGGACGCGGAGCCGCGGCCCGATCGCCGGCACGTGCGGCTTGCGCGTGGAGACGGGCCGGGGCCGATCGCCGGGAAGGCCGGCGGAGGGGCTCGATGAGGTACCGGGGGGAAGCGTCCCCATGGAGTTGTCTCGCTCTCGGGTGCGGTGGCGGTCGTGTCCGCCCGGACGATCCGGACGGCGCTGGCGGCGATCTCCGTCACGGGCGATCCGCGAGGGACCGCTCGTCGTCGGGGAATCGCCACGACTCCCGGCTCCTTCCGCCCGCATCGGTCGGGCGTGGGAGACGGGGGGCCGACCGTGGAAGGCAACGCCGATGGGCGGCACTTCCGGCGCGGCCGGCGCGTCAGGCGGGGAGAGCGGCCGGCCTGGGAGGAGGCGTGGGCACCGAGCCGACGGCCGAGAGAGGCAGGCAATCGGAGAGCGAGCGCGAGGGAGGGGCAGCCGGCCGCTCGGGATCGGCCGCGAGCGTCACCAGACACGCGGGATCGACGACGACGTCGATCGCGACTCCTCCGCCGGGGATGACGGGGAGGGGCGGAATCCCCCGGCAGGCAGGACCGTCGCACACCGGCCGAGCGGGAAGCGTGCCGGCGGGCGTCGGCAGGGGTCGGGCGACCGGATGCGCGTCGACGGAGAAGGGCCCGGCCTGACGGGCGGCTGGCTCCATCCGCCCGTGGCCGGCGAGCCAATCGCCGCAGCTCGCCTCGGCCCGACCGCAGAGCGCGGCGAGCAGGCAGACGACGGCCGACACCGCCACGGCCCGCGAGACGCGGAGAATCGAGCGGCGGAGGTGGGTGACAGCGTGCGCCATGCCGTCGCCAGATCGTTCGGGGGCGTCGGGACCGGGAGGGCCTGGGAAACGTCCGGCGACGAGCCTCGTCAACGCGTCCGCCCACCCTGAATCAACTGTAGACCGCGCCGCGCGGGGCGTCAACGAAACGTCCGGGGTCAGTTCGCCGGGGTCAGTTTGCCGTCGGCGTCGGCCTCCCACACGGCACGGGCCTGGGGGTCGGCGACGAGCACCTTGCCCCCCCGCAGGGAGAGCCCCACCGGACCGCGGAGTGGCTCCCCCGTCGCCCACTTCGTGGCGGTGCCGTCGGGCGTCACCTTCCAGACGGCCCGGGCGTAGTTGTCGCTCACGTAGGCGGTGCCGTCGTCGGTGACGACGACGTCGTGGGGGAACTCGAAAACCCGCTCCTTGACCACCGGCTCGATCGCCCCGTCGGCGCCGATCCGCACAAGCGGCTGCTCGCCCGAGGCGGCGACGGCCCACAGGCGCCCCTGACCGTCGACGAACAGCCCCCGGGGGGCGGCCAGCTTCGCCACCTCCTTCGGCTCCCCCCCGGCCGCCGGCACGCGCCACACAGCCTGGGTCTCGAGATCGGAGACGAAGAGGTCGCCCGACGGATCGATCGCCACGTCGACCGGGATCCCGATGGCTCCCTTGGTGAGCGGCACGGGCTGGCCATCGACGAACTTGTGGACGTCACGGGTGGAGGAATCGGCGGCGTAGACGGTGCCGTCGGCGGCCACGGCCACGCTCCGCACGGCGTTGAGCGGCGTGCGGAACTTCTTGCTCCCCTGGAAACGGACCTCCGCCTTCCCGCCGGCGAGGGTCCAAAGCCCGGGCAGCGATCGGTCGGCGACGACCAGCGCCCCGTCGGCGAGCGCCGCGACCGAGAGCGGGTACTGCATCTCGTCGGCCGCGGCCGGAACCGCGCCCCCGGCGACGAAGAGGCAGAGCCCGCCGAGCCACCCCGCCACGCACCGCCGCGACCTCGCCGTCATCGTGAGCTCCTCGTGCTTTCAATCCTGCCCGTCGAGCGATCTTCCGGGGCGGCCTGCACGCCGGCCCCGCTGGCATCCAGCGTAGCAGCCCCACGGGAGAGGCGCCGGATCGCCCCCCAGTATGCCTCGTCCTGCCGGCGCGTCTGCCGGTCGCGGAGCCAGGTCTCGCGGGCGGGCGAATCGGCGGGCGTGTCGTCTTCGGCGGGCGGATACGACCGCATGCCGCGGAAGGGGAGCGGCTCGACCGTCTGCCCCTCCGCGGTGGCCAGGTTGGCGTCCTTGTCCCACCCCACGCTCTCCAGGAGAAAGTCCCGCTTCCAGCCCGGCTTCGGCCCCGGGGGCACCGGGAAGGCGAGTGTCATCTCGTCCCCCGCCCCCATCACGACCAGGAGATCGTCCTCCTCGCCGACCAAGTCGCCGACGTCGCCCAGGCGTGTGAAGGCGCCGCGCATCGGCGGAAAGCGGGGCTCCACCAGCGGCGGATCGTGGATGAATCGCTCCGGCCCCCCGGAGTCGTCCTGCTCGATCCGCGACCGGCCGCGCCACTCCAGGTGCGCGGACTCGCTCGACAGCGACGTCACCTCGAGCGGCGTCTCCTCCTCCCCCGAGGCGAGCCAGGCGGCATCCCAGCGGATCTCCATCGTGGTGTCGATGCGGAGGCGGGCCGACCGCGGATCGAGGAGCCCGGAGACGTCGATGGCGATCGTCTTCGTCTTGCCGCCGGGAAACCCGGTGAAGGGGATCGCCTCGCGCCAGCCGCCGGCGCCGTCCGGCACCGAGAGGGCAGGGGGCCGGGGGAGCGCCAGGGAGGAGTCGTGCGACAGGCCGACGTTCTGGCTGACCGTCGTGGGATAGGTCCAGCCGGTGAGGAACAGCACCGCACGGCCGGGGTCGGGGATCGCGCCGAAGTCGAGTTCGAGCGAGTTCTCCCCGACGAGCCCCTGTCGGAGCTTGCCGTGGATCGTGTCGGCGAAGCGGCCGTCGACGGCGGCGACGTCGGCGCGGAGATCGCGGCCGCGGCCGTCACTGGCGCCGCGGGGCGCGATCGGCGACCGCACTGCATGGACCTTGAACGCGGCGATGTCGGGGGGACCGACCTTTTCGTTCGAGTAGATCTCGGCCTCGGCAGGATGATCGACGACGATCAGCCGCACGAGATCGAAGTAGGCCGCCTCCCACAATTCCTCCGTGACACGGATCTCGTACTTGCCGCCGCGAGGCACCATCGGCGTGTCGACTTTCAGAAACTCGCGGGCCCGCGACGGCATGAGCTTCCCTTCGGCCGCCTGCAGGCCCAGGGGAGCGCCCCAGAGGAGGTCGGTGGCGAAGACCCAGGCCTCGCCGTTCCAGGTGTAGAGGTAGGGGCAGGACCCGAGGAGGATCTGCTCCTCGCAAACGAGCGAGTCGGCCGGCGGATGGATGACGTTCTGCGGCACGCCGTTGATCCAGGCGACACGGACGACGTCGGCCTCGGCACGCGGGCCCAGGCCGAAGTGGGTGGTGCGGCGGCGCACCGGCCGCGGCTGGTAGCGGGGGCCGGCCTTGAGCTCGAGGAGGCTGCCGAGGCCGTGCGCGTTGACCCGTCCGCTCGGCGACAGCGCCGATCCCTTGATCTGCTGCGCCTCCAGCGCCACGTCGATCCAGTGGTGGGCGTTGCCCCCCCGATTCTCGAACAGGCGCAGGCCGTCGGGCGTCGCCAGGGCGAGATCGAGATCGCCGTCACGGTCGATGTCGCCGGCGTCGGCGGCGACCACGCCGGGGGCGATCGCGGACGCCGGTTCGGCGACCGTGCCGTCGACGAGACCGCGCCGCGACAGGAATCCCCCGGCGCCCCAGAGGCCGACGTCGAGCACGCCGTCGTTGTCGTAGTCGAAGGCGAGCACCCCCGCGGTGGCGGCGTCGGAGAACGGGGCCGGAGGCGTCGGGTCGGACCGCACCACGCCGGTGGCCCCGCGCTCGGTCGCCACGAGCCCGGCCCCCCACGGCCCGGCGACGAGCAGGTCCCAGGCGCCGTCGGCGTCGGCATCGACGACGTCGAGGGCATGAACCGGCCCCGGCACCCTCGGGGCGGAGCCTTCGGCGGCATCGGTGGCGAAGGGGACGAAACGGAACTGCCCGTGCAGCAGGTTCTCGAGGATCCCGCCGCCGGCATCCGATCCGACGACGACGTCGACGTCGACGTCGCGGTCGAAGTCGAAGGCCGCGAGCGCCCGCACCGGCGCCGCGACGGCGAACTCCGCCCGGCCCCCCCACGGTACGAGCGCCCCCTTGCCGAGGTTACGCCACAGGCGAAGCCCATCCCTGCCGCCGGTGACGAGGTCGAGATAGCCGTCGGCATCGAGATCGGCGACCGTCGCGGCATGGACGGCCCCCGACCCGGCCCGGCCCTCCCCGGCGAACGGACGCAGGGCCCGCGTCTGCGACTGCGGGTCGAGCGCGTTCTCGAGGAGCACGACCCCGAAATCGCCATGGATCACGAGATCCAAGTCGGCGGCGGGGCACCCCGCGGCCGCCCGATCGACGGCAGCGTCGGCGCCGGCAGGAGGGGCTCCCGGGGGATCGGTGCCCGGGCGGACGGGGGTGCCGGGACGCTTCGCCTCGTCGAAGTCGAGGTCGAGGTCGGCCGCGACCAGACCCACCGCGCCGGGAGGAACGTCGGACGTCGCGACCTCGCGCCAGGTGGCCCCCGCGTCGCCGCGGGCCAGCACCTGCACCTTGGAACCGGCGAGAAGGACGAGGTCGGGCGTGCCGTCGAGATCGAAGTCCTCGATGACCAGCGACCGCACCGGACCGGCGAGGGGAGGGAGATCGCCGAGGCCCGCGGCGAACGACACCGGGATCGCCGGAGTCTCCGCCGCCGCGTCGAGACCGGTCTCCCGATAGAACTCCGGCCGGAATCGCTCCACCACGAACTCGAGCGGATGGCGTTCGATGGCGCGCCGGTCGGCCTCCGACTGCGGCACGAGCACGTTGGCCAGGCCCCGGAGACGTCCCGCCACGCCCGCCGCGTCGCCGGCCCCCGCCGCCGCGATCCCCTTGTCGAGCAGGTCGCGGATGTCGACGTTGGCGAAGGTCTTGATCGACGGGGCGAAGGGCTCCATCGCGGACCACTTCGCCTCCATCGCCGCCGCCAGGCCGGCCGGGACCTCGGGGGGCGGACGCTTCCCCATCTCGAGCGCGGTGGCACGGCACCACTCGATCACGAGCCACAGGTTGCGAGGGTCGAGCGAACAGGCCGTGTCGAGTGCCGCCGCGAGCGTGCCTGACTCCCCGTCTCCGTCCCCCGCAGCCGCCTCGCGGAGGCTCTTCCAGCGCTCGTACCAGGCGGCAGCATCCTCCGGCGCCGCGGCGACGAGCTTCTCCGTGGTGGTCGTCCATCCGGCCGAATCGCGCGTCGCCCGCGCGACATGGGAGGAGAGCCAGAGGACATCGGGGGTGGCGCCGCCCGCGAACTTCTCCATCGCGGCGAGGGCTCCCTTCGCCTCGAGGACCGCTTCGGGAGCCGGCTCGGTGCCGCCGTCGCCGAGGGCGACGGCGCGGGCGACGGCGAGGTTCCGCCAGGGGAGCGGCTCCCGGGGCACCAGCGCGCGGATCTCCTCGAACTGCGGGATGCAGGCGTCGAGGGCCTGGTTCTCGAGAAGGCCGAGGGCCTCGTTGGCGACCGACACGACCCGTCGGGCCGTTTCCGGTTCGAGGGGGCCGCTTTGCGTCTCGGCCTGCGGGCCCGTCGGGGGCGTCTGCGGTCGGCAGCCCGCGAGCGCCCCGCACGCCGCGACGACGAGGCACGCCCCGCGCCACGCCAGGCCCCGCGTCCGCGTCGAACAGGAACCTCTCGCCACGTCGAACCCTCCCGGGAGGCCGCCCTCCGGCGGCATGGAAACTCTTTCGAGCGAGCCACTATCCTGAAGCGTCGCCGCCACCTCGGAAGCGGCGCCGCCACCCCGTGGGTCAATCGTCGTCATGAAGGCCCGAACCCGCAACTCCGCGATCCTCCTCGGCGGCCTGATCCTGCTCCTCGGGATCGCCTGGGGATTGGGGGCCCTGCGGTCAGCTCCGGAGCGGGCGGCGGGCGGCGCTCCCGGAGATCGCGCGGCGAGCGACACCCGGCCGGAGACCGGGCCCGACGTCCCTCGGGCCCCCCGGGATCGTTCGGACTCGGCCGCGGCGCCGCGGCAGCCGGAGCCGGTCGCCGCGCTGCCCCGTCCCGAACCGCGCCCCGCCGGATTCGTCGGTTCCCAGGCTTGCGCCCCCTGCCATGCGGCGATCGCCGAGCAGTTCGCCGCCCACCCGATGGGGCGCTCGATGGACACGATGCCCCCCGAGCGCCACGTCGAGTCGGAAGGCCCGGGGACGTTCTTCGACCGGGAACGCGAGTACTCGGTCGAGTCGCGGGATGGCGTCGTCTTCCACCGGGAACGCGTCCTCGGGCCCGACGGCGAGCCGGTCTACGACCAGGCGCTGCCGGTGCGGTTCGCGGTCGGCTCCGGGACGCGCGGCCGCTCGTATCTGGTCGACCGTGACGGATTTCTCTTCCAGTCCCCCATCGGCTGGTTCACGGCGTCGGGGAGCTTCGGGCTCTCCCCCGGCTACGAGGACGACCGCACGCTGCGCTTCGAACGAAGCATCGGCGACGGCTGCCTCCATTGCCACGCCGGGCTGGCGGAGCATCCCGAGGGACGAGCCGACCTCTACACGCCGCGGGTCTTCGCCGAGGCGTCGATCGGCTGCGAGCGCTGCCACGGCCCCGGCGCGGAGCACGTCGCCGTGATGTCCGCCGCCGCCCCGGGGACGGCCGTCGCCGACATGAAGATCGTCGATCCTGCCGCGCTCGAGCCCTCCAAGCGGGAAGCGGTGTGCAACCAGTGCCACCTCGCCGGCGAGGCGATGATCCCGCGCTTCGGCCGCGGCTTCGCCGACTTCCGCCCCGGCGACTGGCTCGACGACACGCTCCTGGTCTTCGTCCACGACGAGAAGACGCGGGCCTCCTCGGGCGAGAAGCCGGTCACGCAGACCGAACAGATGCGGCAGAGCCGCTGCTTCGAGGGCACCGGCGGCGCGATGGGCTGCATCTCCTGCCATGACCCCCACTCCAAACCCGCCGCCGCCGACGCCGACGCCTTCTACCGGGCCAAGTGCAACGCCTGCCATGCCGAGAAGCCCTGCACGCTCCCCCTCGCGGAGCAGGAGGCCGCCCCGGCCAGAGGCTCCTGCACCGCCTGTCACATGCCGTCGCAGGCCCTCCGCGAGGTGGCGCACACCGCCATGACCGACCATCGCGTGCCGCGCCGTCCGGGCGGCGCCGACGGCCGGACCCGGGCCGTCACCTCGGCGGACCTGGTGGCGTTCGACGGCGCGTCCTCCCGGGTCCCGCCGCGCGAGATCGAACGCGCCCGCGGCCTGGCGCTCGTCGGCCAGGCCGACGTGGCCCGGAGCACGCGTGGCGCGGTCGAGGCCACGCGGGCCCTGGTGCCGCGTGGAGTCGACACCTCCGACATCCCGGCCGTCGTCGCCGCGCTCGCCGGCGACGGCGAGGCGCTCCGCGGCCTGGGCCAGCTCTTCGCCCGCACCGGCCGCACCGACGCCGCCGCCGCCTGCTGGGAGGCGGCGGTCGCGGCCGACCCGCACGACGGCGAGGCGCTCTCGCTCATGGCGGTGCAGTTCCAGAAGAGCGGCAGGCTGCGCGAGTCGCTCGACGCTCTCGACCGGATCCTGGCCTCGAATCCCTGGGTGGCGGCGATCCACGCCCAGCGCGGGGCGTTGCTCGTGGCTCTCGGCCGGCCGGAGGAGGCGGTGACGGCGGTCCGTCGGTCGCTCGAACTCGATCCCTCGAGCCTGCCGGTGCGGTCGTTCCTCGCCGAGCTCCTCGAACGCACCGGCCGAACCGACCAGTCGCAAGCCGAGCGGCGGACGATCTCGCGACTCAAGGCCGCCGGCGCCTCCCCCTACCGCCCGCCACGCCCCGCCGACGCCGGAGCGTCGCCCGAGCGCTCCGCCGAAGCCGGCAGCGCGGCCGACTGACGGCCGTTCACGGCGCCGGCGGCTCGCGGAGGACCAGCGCCTGGTCGACCGCGACGTCGTCGAGCGTCTGGGTGGCCCCGCCCGGCCAGCGGATCTCGACGCTGCAGGGGCCGGCCGCGGCGCCCAAGCCGAAGGCGAGGAGCGGCTGGTGGGTGCTCGCGTAGCTCGTGCCTCCGCAAAGCTCCGCCATCCAGGATTTTCCACCGGCCCGCACGGTGACGCGCGTGCCGATGGCGCGGCGGTTGCTCCTGGCACCGGCGAAGCGGAAGGTGAGCCAGTGGCCGCGATCCGAGGCGTTCTCGAGCAGCGCGACCGGCGCGTTCTGGCAGGCCACCGCGAGATCGAGATCGCCGTCGCCATCGTAGTCGGAGGCGGCGACGCCGCGTCCCACGAGGCGCTCCTCGAACCACGGCCCGGCCTGGGCGCTGCAGTCGTGGAACCGGGCCCCGCCGAAGGAGAAGAGCTGCGGCTTCATCTTCAGGAGGGGATTGCCGGAGTAGTTCTCCACGTGGCCGTTGGCGACGACGAGCTCCTGGCGGCCGTCCTGGTTGAAGTCGGCCATCACGGTGCCGAAGCCGAGCCGTGGGAGGGTCGGCTCGTGGAGCCCGACGGCCCCGGTCACGTCCTCGAAGCCGGCCGGACCGAGATTGCGGTAGAGGGTGTTGGATTCGTCGTAGAAGTGGGTGGAGTAGACGTCGAGCCAGCCGTTGCCGTCGTAGTCTCCCACCGCGAGTCCCATGCTCGCCTGGGCCATGCCGTTGCGGTCGACGGCGCAGCCGAGCACCATCGCCTGCTCCTCGAAGCGGGGCCGGGCGTCCGGCCCACGGTTGACGAAGAGGAAGTTGGGGGTGGTGTCGTTGGCCACGTAGACGTCGGGGAGTCCGTCGCCGGTGAAGTCGGCCACCGCCACGCCGAGGGCCTTGTTGCCGGGACCGAACAGGCCCCACTCGGTCGACACCGGGCGGAAGGTCCCGTCGCCCTGGTTCTCGAAGCACTCGTCGGGCCAGTGCTCCACGTCGCGCGGATGGCAGATCCGCGCCCGCCCCTTCGCGTCGCGGCAGTCGAGGGGGTGGAGCGGGTCGTACTTGACGTAGTTGCAGAGGTAGAGGTCGAGGTCGCCGTCGACGTCGAGATCGGCCCACGCCGCAGAGGAGCTCCAGCGTTCGTCCTGGACGCCGGCCGCGGCGGTGACCTCCTCGAACGTGCCGTCGCCACGGTTGTGGAAGAGCGTGTTGGCGCCGACGTTCGTGACGTAGACGTCGTCGAACCCGTCGCCGTCGTAGTCGCCCACCGCCACCCCCTGGCCGTAGCCGGTCTCGTGGAGTCCGGCGGCCTCGGTGACGTCGGCGAATCGCCCCGTCGGCTCGCCCGGCCGCGTCGGCAGCCGCCGAAAGAGCCGGTCCACGGGCTGGGCGGAGCGATCGGTCGCCGCGGGGTCACCCGCCTGATTCAGGTAGAGGTCGGGGAAACCGTCGGCGTCGTAGTCGAGCCAGCCGGCGCCGCCACCGATCGCCTCCACCATCAGAGACCCGCCACTCTCGCCGTTGTCGTAGGCGTGCTCGAGGCCGCGTGCGACGTGCACCTCGTCGAATCGCGGGCA
>CAWUOA010000070.1:0-12003 GCA_963923225.1 uncultured Planctomycetaceae bacterium | reverse complement strand
CACGCATCCGACAAGCCCCCCGCGCCGCCGGTGGCGGCGGTGGTGGGCGAGGTGCAATCGGCCGACGGCAGCCTTCCGGAGGGACCGGCGCCGGGGCTCCCCGAGGTGCTCGGTGGCGCGACGCTCGCCGCGGAGTCGGTGACGCTTCCCGGCGGTGCGACGTCGAGCGGGCGGAGGAAAGCGCTCGCGGAGTGGATCGTGGGCCCCGGCCATCCCCTCGCGGCCCGCGTGATCGTCAATCGGCTCTGGCAGTGGCATTTCGGCACCGGGCTCGCGGCCGAGCCGAGCGACTTCGGCCTCCTCGGCGCTCCGCCCGACCATCCGCGGCTCCTCGACCGGCTCGCCGTGGAGCTCGTCGACGGCGGCTGGAGCCTGCGGCGGATCGAGCGGCTCCTGCTCACCAGCGCCCCCTTCGCGCGGGCGTCGCGCGTCCCCGACACTCCGGCCGCGCGGCGGGCAGCGGCCGAGGATCCACGGGCGCGGTTCCTGTGGCGGCGCGACTGCCGCCGGCTCGACGCGGAGCAGGTCCGCGACGCGGCGCTCGCGGCCTCGGCCGAGCTCGACGCGGCCGGCGGCGGGCCGGCGGTGAAGGGGGACCAGCCGCGCCGCAGCCTGTGGCTGTCGGTGATCCGCAACGCCCGCGATCCGCTCCTCGACGCCTTCGACTTCCCCGACGCGGTCGCGAGCTGCCCCCGGCGCGACGTCACCACCACGCCGACGCAGGCGCTGCTCATGCTCAACGGCGACTGGCTCATCGCCCGGGCCCGCGCCGTGGCCCGGCGGATCGACGCCGCCGGCCCGTCGAGCGACCGCGACCGTGCCACCGCCGCGTGGCGGGCGATCGTCGGCACCTCCCCCGACGCGGCGCGGAGCGAGTCGCTCGCCACGTTCCTCGGGACGCAGCGGAGCCTCTTGGCCTCCGAGATCCAGGCCGGCGCCGCGGCCGACGCCCTTCCCCCCGACCACGGCCTCGAGGCGCTCGAGGACCTCTGCCACGTGCTCCTCAATTCGAGCGACTTCCTCTACGTCGAGTGAGCCGCCAGCCACGCCCGCCCCGGGAGCTCCCGTGAGCCGCATCGCCCGCCTCCACGCCCTTCCGCACCATGCCCCGGCGACGTCGCGCCGCGAGTGGCTCGCCGCCGCCGGCGGGGGATTCGGGGCGCTGGCGCTAGCCGCACTCGACGCGGCCCACGCCGGGGCGGCAGGCCGGCCGGCGCTGCCCGTGCCGCACCACGCGCCGCGGGCACGGAGCGTGATCTTCCTCTTCATGGAGGGGGGCCCGAGCCACCTCGACACCTTCGACCCCAAGCCGCTCCTCAAGTCGCTCGAGGGGAAGCCGCTGCCGGAGAGCTTCGGCCGGGTGATCACCCCCATGGGCGAGGCCGACGCGCCGTTGCTCGCCGACCGGCGCCGCTGGACGCGCCACGGCGACTGCGGCGCGTGGGTCAGCGACTGGCTCCCCGCGATGGGGGGCATCGTCGACGACCTGGCGATCCTCCGCTCCTGCGTCTCCGACGGGCTCAACCATTCCGGCGGCGTCTGCCAGATGAACACCGGCTCCGTGCTCGCAGGGCGGCCGTCGCTGGGCGCCTGGACCACTTACGGCCTGGGGAGCGAGAGCGCCGATCTCCCGGCGTTCGTGGTGATGCAGGACGGCGACGGCCAGGTGGTCAACGGACCGCGGAACTGGTCGGCGGGCTTCATGCCGGCGCTGCACCAGGGGACGAGGCTCGCGACGACGGGGCCGGCGATCGCCAACCTCGTTCCCCCGGCAGGCGCCGGGGCGGCGCGGCAGAGGGGCAAGCTCGCGCTGCTCGCCGAGCTCGACCGGGCGAAGGCGGCGGCGATCCCCGAGCAGACGGAGCTCGACGCCAGGCTCCGGGCCTACGAGCTCGCCTACCGGATGCAGGGGGCGGCGCCGGAGGCGGTCGACCTCTCCACCGAGACCGCCGAGACCCGCGCGCTCTACGGCCTCGACGAACCGGCCACCGCGGCCTGCGCCCGCAATTGCCTCCTCGCCCGCCGCCTCGTGGAACGCGGCGTGCGTTTCGTGCAGGTCTATCACGGCGCCGGGAGCAAGTGGGACGCCCACAAGGGGATCGAAGCCAACCATGCCGACCTCTGCCGGCAGGTCGACCGCCCCGTCGCGGCGCTGGTGCGCGATCTCAAGCGGCGCGGGCTCCTCGATTCGACGCTCGTCGTCTGGGGGGGCGAGTTCGGCCGCACGCCGATGAGCGAGAAGGGGGACGGCCGCGACCACAACCCCTACGGCTTCACGATGTGGATGGCAGGCGGCGGCGTGCCGGGGGGGACCACGATCGGCGCCACCGACGAGGTCGGCCTCCACCAGATCCGCGACCGGCTCCACGTCCACGACCTCCACGCCACGATCCTGCGGATCCTCGGCCTCGACCACCTCCGTCTGTCGTACCTCTCCAAGGGGCGCCCGGAGCGTCCCACGCTCAACGAAGGCCGCCCCTTCCCGCTCCTCGTCGGCGGGTGAGGTTCCCGCGGCTCACGCGACGACGTCGGCGAGCACCCGGCCGTGGACATCGGTGAGCCGGCGGGCGATGCCGTTGTTGTAGACGGCCAGGCGCTCGTGATCGATGCCGAGGAGGTGGAGCGCCGTCGCGTGGAGATCGTGCCACGTCGTCGGATCGACTTCGGCCTTGAAGCCGAGCTCGTCGCTGGCGCCGTGGGCCACGCCCCCCTTCACCCCGCCGCCTGCCATCCAGGCGGTGAAGGCACCGGGGTTGTGGTCGCGCCCCTTCCCCTGCGCGGCCGGCTGACGACCGAACTCGGTCGAGCCGATGACGAGTGTCGATTCGAGGAGGCCACGGCCGGCGAGGTCGGCGAGAAGGGCACTCGCCCCCGCATCGAGGATCGGCCCCCAGTAGCCATGGTCTCGGACGAGATCCTCGTGCGAATCCCAGTTGGGGCGGATCTTCAGTGCCGTCGTGTTCTCCGCGCCGCAGTAGATCTGCACGAAGCGGACACCGCGCTCGACGAGACGCCGCGCGAGGAGGCACTGCCTGCCGAAGGGGCCGAGGTCGGGGTCGTCGATCCGGTAGCGGGCCAGCGTCAGCGCCGACTCCCGTGACAGGTCGCCGACTTCCGGGGCCGAGAGTTGGAGCCGGGCCGCGAGCTCGAAGGCCTCGATCCGCGCGTCGAGATCGGCATCCCCGCCCCGCGCGTCGCGGTGGCGACGGTTGATCGTGCCGAGGAAGCCGAGCCCGGCCGGCTCGCCGGCCCGGACATCGCCCCGATCGGCCGGAGGAAAGAGATCGGCGATCGGCGGCTGGTCGGCGGCGGTGCGGAGGACGGTCCCCTGATGAACGGCCGGCAGGAATCCGGAGCCCCAGTTGACCGTTCCCCCCGGCGGTAGGCCGCGCGGGTCGGGGAGGACGACGAACGCCGGGAGATTGTCGGCCTCGCTCCCCAGACCATAGGTGGCCCAGGCGCCGAAGGAAGGGAATCCGGGAAGGATGAATCCACTGTTGGCCATGAACATCGCCGGGCCATGGAGGGCCGACTTGGCATGCATCGCATGGAGGAAGGCCATCGAGTCGACATGCCGGGCGAGGCCGGGAAACAGATCGCTCACCCAGCGGCCGCACTCCCCGTGCTGCCGGAACGGCCAGGCCGACGGCATGCACTCGCCCGGCCGCGAGGCGAAGAACTCGAGCTTGCCCTCGGGATCGAACGGCTTCCCGGCGCGGCGGACGAGCTCCGGCTTGTGATCGAACGTGTCGACGTGACTCATCCCACCCGGACAGAAGATTTGAATCACGGCCGTGGCCCGCGCCGCGAACATCGGCGACCGCGGCGCGAGCGCCCCCCGCGGTGGACTTCCGGAGCGACGGGCATCGGCCGCGAGGGCGACGTCGATCCCCAGCGCGCCGAGCCCGCCGCCGAGCGTGCCGAGAAACGCCCGTCGATTCGCCGGCAGCGAACGGCTCGTGGGGGGATCCGGGAATGGCATCGGCAAGACCGTGTGCTCCAGACGCTCCCTCAATCGATCGAGAAGAACTCGTTGGCGGCGAGCATCATCCGGCAGAATTGGAAGAGCCCGGCCCGCTCGACGAGCTCGCCCGCCGCCGCCGCCTCGTCGTCGTCGGGCTCGCGGCCGAAGGCGAGGCGGAAGCCGAGTCGTACCCGATCGGCCGGCCGCTCGCCCGCCTCGCGACCGATCCGCTCGGCCCAGGCTGCCGCGTGACGGAGGGTGAAGTCGTTGTTGAGGATCGCCAGCGACTGCAGCGCCGTCGTCGTGCGGGGCCTCACCGGAGCGAGGTTGGCGGGGTTCGGGCAGTCGAGCGTCGTCAGGAACTCGTCGGGCGTGCCACGGACGACGCACCGGTAGATGCTGCGTCGCCGAAGTTCCGGACGATCGACGGGAATCGGCTCGTAGATCGGGGCGTATGCCTCGGTGACGTGGAAATCGCGGAAGCCCGGCCCGCCGCGGGTCGGGTCGAGCGTTCCGGAGACGGCCAACACGGCGTCGCGGAACGACTCGGCGTCGAGGCGTCGCGGGCTCATCCGCCACAGGAGACGATTCCCGGAATCGATGGCCATCGCCGCCTCCGACCCCGGCACACCGTGGCTCCGCTGCCGCCACGTCCGGCTCGTGCAGATGAGACGGTGGACATGTTTGAGCGACCAGCCGTGATCGACCAACTCCGCGGCCAGCCAGTCGAGGAGCGCCGGATGCGACGGCCGCCCCCCGCCGGTGCCGAAATCGCTCGGCGTGTCGACGAGGCCGGTGCCGAAGTGATGATGCCAGAGGCGGTTGACGATCACGCGCGGCGTGAGAGGGTTGGCCCGATCGGTGATCCAATCGGCGAGCGCGCGCCGCCGCGCGCCGTCGCCGGCATCGGCCGGCGGAGGCTCGAGCGACACGGGGATCCATCCCGGCAACCCGGGAGGAACCTCCCCCACCGGCTTCTCCGGATCACCACGGACGAGCAACTGCACCGGAGGTGGAGGCTGAACGACCGGCCCGTAGACCGTCGCCGTCTCCGGCAGGGCCGCGAGCTCCCGCTTCAGCGACTCGATCCGTCCCCGCGCCCGAGCGACGGCCAGTTCGTCGACGGGGCGGGATGGCGTCCCCTCGATCCGCGGATCGCCGAACCAGATCTGATCATGGCCGATGCCATCCCCGCCGTCGGTGGCCACGAGCGTGAGGTGGCGGGCGTCGTCCGGCAGGGGGATGTCGAGCGGCACACCGGGGCTCGCAGGATCGAGCCGGTGGTGCGCCACCCGCCGGCCGTCGACATGGACGGCGACTTCGGCCACGACCGTCTCCGCCCGGCCACCGTAGGCCACCAGCGCCCGGAAACGGCGACGCGTGGCCGGATGCCGGCTCCGGATCGCGGCCAGGTCGAAGGTGATCGCGGCGTTGGCGTGGAGACCGAGGATCGTGTGGCCGTCCGTGGCGTGATCGATGCCCGCGGTGGTCGTCGAGGCCTGCGCATTGACCGGTCCGTTGCGGATCGCGTCCCATCCCTGCCCGGAGGTCGGGGGGATTCCGTCGATCGGATCGCCATCGACGATGAGCCGGACCGGCCCGCGGCCATCGGGCACGACGACCGCCGCCACGAGCGCCGAGGGCCCGGCGACCGGTCGATTGACCTCGATCCCATCGAGAAACGACAGCGGCGTCCGGTCGCGGGCCATGCCGGAACGCGGATCGATCCCCGCTCCCTTCACGCCGTTTCCCGAGCCGTCACCGCCGCCGACGATGTCGGCCAGATCGACCGGGCCACCGGCGAGGGCATGGGCGTCGGCGGTCGCGGTGCGGAGCGCCGTCTCGAGCTCCACGCGTCTCGCCTCCCGGGCGGCCACCGCCGTCGGGCTGACGGGCCGATCCCCGCGCGTCACGCCGGCGAGCAACGCCGCGAGCGCCGTGTAGTCACGCTGCGGAATCGGATCGAGTTTGTGGTCATGGCAGCGGGCGCAGTTGATCGTGACTCCACACGCGGCGGCCATCACCTGCGTGAGCATGTCGTCGAGATCATCGGCCCTGGACTGACGGCGGAGGGCGGCGCTTTGCGTCTCCACCTGACCGACGAGATCCCAGGGGCCGGCCACGAGAAAGGCGCTGGCCACCACGGCGGCCGGGTCGTCGGGCGCGATCACGTCGCCGGCCACCTGCTCGCGGAGAAAGGCGTCGTACGGCTTGTCGGCGTTGAGGCTGTCGATCACCCAGTCGCGGTAGCGCCAAGCATGGGGGCGGAGCTGGTCGCGCTCGTAGCCATGGCTGTCGGCGTAGTGCGCGACGTCGAGCCAGTGCCGCGCCCACCGTTCCCCGTGGGCGGGCGACGCCAGGAGCCGATCGACGAGGCGCTCGAAGGCATCGGGCGCCGGATCGGCCTCGAAGGCCGCCACTTCGTCGGGGGTCGGCGGGAGACCGACGAGATCGAACGACGCCCGGCGGATGAGCGTCCGCCGATCGGCCTCCGGGGCCGGGGCCAGGCCGCTCTCGGCGAGGCGTGCGGCCACGAAGCCGTCGATCGCCGCGGCACCGGCGGCACCCCCGGGAACGACGGGGCGAACGATCGGCTGCCAGGCCCAGTGATCGAGCCGAGGATCGCGCCAAGCGCCCTCGGGCCACTCGGCGCCGGCATCGATCCACGCCTCCACCAGCCCGACCTCCTCTGGCGAGAGGGGTTTGCCACGAGGCGGCATCCGTCGATCGGGATCGGTCGAGACGACTCGCTCGAGAAGCGCGCTCGCGGCCCGGTCTCCGGCCACGACGACCGATTCCGATCCTCCGCCTCGTCGCGGATCGAGATCGAGACGCAGCCCCCCTTCCTGGAGATCGGGGCCGTGGCATTCGCGGCAGCGTCGGGAAAAGAGGGCGCGAACCTGCTCCGAGACGCTCCCGTCGCTCCCCTGACCGCTCCCCCCGGGCTCGGCGGCCGCGATCTGCAGGCTCCCCGCCAGGACGGCGAGGAGGAGCGATCGGGCCACGGAACGCGGGCGGGGAGAGCGGGGCATGGGAGACGGCCGTCACTTCGTCAGCGGCTTGATGCGGACGTTGCGGAACCAGAGCTCGTCGCCGTGGCCGAGGAAGCCGACGTGGCCACGGTCGCGCTTCAGGCCGGGGTGCTCGCGCTTGTCGACCGTCGGCTTGCCGTCGCGCCACTCGGCGATGTCGGCGTCGACGATCGTGGTGCCGTTGAGGATCACCTTGATCTTCGTGCCCTTGGCGATCACCTCCTGCTCGTTCCATTCGCCCACCGGCTTGAGCGCCCCGCGCTTGGCCGCCACGACGCCGTAGATCGAGCCGTGGTACTGGTAGGGCTCGAGCTTGGCGTACTTCTCGTGGCCGTCGTCGAGGATCTGCAGTTCCATGCCGGCGAAGGCGGCGTCCCCCTCGGCGGGGGCGCGGATGCCGAGGCCGTTGTTGGCCCCCGGGGTGAGGCGGAACTCGAACTTCAGATCGAAGTCGCCGAACTCCTCCTTCGTGAGGAGCTTGCCGCCGGCTCCGGCCTTGCAGTGCAGCTCGCCCCCCTTCGCCTCGTAGCCCCCCACGTCCCCCTGCCATCCCTCCATCGACTTGCCGTCGAAGAGGGTCTTGAAGCCGGGCTCCTCGGCGGAGAGCGACGACGCGGCGAGCGCCACCGGCAGGGCCAACGCCGCCGGCAGGGCGCAGAAGAGGGCGCCGGCGGCACGGAGCCAGGCGGCGGAACGGAAGGCGGTCGAACGCATCGGAGGTTCCCCAGGGACGACTTCGGAAGCGGGTACGGAGGGAAAGAAGACTCGTTTCCCCGCTGAAAGCCTACCGTAACGACCCCAGCCATGCGACCAGGTCGCGGAGCTCGCGGCGCGTGAGCTTGCCCGCCAGATCGGCCGGCATGGCGCTGGGTCCGGAGGCCCGCTCCTCGATCGACGCCGCGGGGATCCGCAGGACGGTGCCGTCGGCGACGCGCAGGCTCACGATCCCCTCCTGCTCCCCGGTGACGATGCCGGCGACGGTGCGGCCGTCGTCGGTGAGGATCACCGTGGTGCGCCAGGCGTCGGCCACCTTGGCGTCGGGGGCGACGATGCTCTCGAGGAGATGCTCGCGCCCCTTCTCGGCGAGCTTCCCGTCGAGGGGCGGGCCCACCTCGCCGCCGTTGCCCTCCGCCTTGTGGCAGCGGACGCACGACACCGCCGCCTTGCCGAAGAACACGCTCCGGCCCCGGTCGGGATCGCCCCCCTCGAGGCAGTCGCGCCACGCGGCGAGCGCCCCCTCGCCCGCGGCCCGTGCGGCGACGATCCGTTCCGCGGCCTCGGCCCCCAGACGGCGCTGGGCCGCCTCGACGACCTCGATCTCCGTGGCCGGATCGCGCTCGCTCCCGCCCAAGCGCTCGGCGAGCCCGCGCACCGCGAGCACCGCCCCGGGATCGTCGATCGAGCCGAGGAGGTCGACCGCCGCCTGACGCTCGCGCGGGTCGGCGGCGCCGGTCGCCGCGACGAGATCGGGGAGCACCTCCGCCGCCGGGCGGTGTCGCGCGCGGACGCGGCGGGCCGCCGACCGGACCACGGGGGAGTCGTCGGTGAGGAGACGATCGGCGTCGGCGATCGCGTCGCCGAGGCGATCGAGCCGGGCGAGCGCCTCGGCGCGGCTCGAGGGGCTCCGCGAGCGGTCGCGGGCCTGGTCGGCCAGGAGGGGCGCCACCTTCGCCACGCCGAGCTCCGCCGCCGCCTCGAGGAGGGCCGCGCGGAGCGCGTCGTCGAGATTCGAGGCGAGGAGATCGGGAAGGGCCCGGTCGAGCGCCTCGCGGACGCCGGCGGCGTCGCGCGCGGGGATGGGATTCAAGCGGCCGTGGACGCGGCTGCGGGAAGGGGGCGCCGCCCACGTGCGGAGCGTCTCGAGCGCGAGGGCGCGCATCGCCGCCGGCGCGTCGCGCCGGCCGGCGAGGGCCAGCAGCTCCGCGACGTCGGCGGAGCTGCCCCGATCCTCGGCGGCGGCCACGGCGCGCCTCAGGAACGCCTCGTCGGGCGGCCCGCTCGCCACCCGGTCGGCGAGCGCCGGCCAGGCCCCGACGAGATCGGCGTCGAAGATCGCCCGCGCCGCCTCGGCGGCGACGCCGAGATCGGTGTCGTCGAGGAAGGTCGCGAGCCCCACCCCGTCGGCCAGCCGGCGCAGCGCCACCACCGCCGCCAGCCGCACGCGCGGCGAGGCGTGTCCGGCGAGGGCGACGAGCGTCGCGGGGGACGCCGAACCGGCGAGGCCCATCACCACCGCGTGGCGGAGATGCGGATCGGCGGCGGCGCTCCCGTCGGCTTCGGCCAGGAGCGCCGCGGTCGCCGCCGGATCGGGCCCGCCGCGCCTGCCGATGTGCCCCAGGGCGATCGCCGCGGCGGCCCGCACCGGCAATTCGCCGTCGCGGAGCAGCGCCACCAGGCGACTCCGCTCGGCGGCCGGCACCGGACCGTCCGCATCGCCGAGCGCTCGGGCGGCGAGGAGGCGGATCTCCCAGGACCGATCGGCGAGCAGCGTCACGGGGATCGTCGCCGTCCCCTCGCGCCGCGCCGCTTGTCCCAGCCCCTGCACCGCATGGACGCGGGCCGGGAGCGGCGCTTCGGTGTCGCGGGCGATCGTGGCCAGCCGCGCCGTCTCGCCACGGCGGACGAGCTCCCACTGGGCCTCGAGGCGCACGCGTCTGTCGGGATGGCCGAGGAGCCCGCCGAGCCTGTCGGGGGAGATCGCGGACCAGTCGCCGGACAAGAGCCTGCGGACCTCCCCGGCGAGCGCCACGGCCTCCGCGGGAAGATCCTCCGGCACGAAGCGCCACAATCGCCCCTTCCCCTCGCCATCCCAGCCGTGGACCCAATCACTCGCCCAGATGGCCCCGTCCGGCCCCACCTCGACGTCGGTGGCGAGGATCGAGCGGAAGGGCTCCTCCTGGTCCACCGGCTCGAAGCTCGCCCCCTTGGCCGCGAGCCGGAAGCTGCGGATGGAACTGGTGGCCGCGGCGCCGCGGAAGTCGCAGAGGAGGAAGCGGCGGTCGAAGCTCGCGGGGAGCCCGGTGCCGGGCACGAAGCAGAAGCCGGAGGGGCCGGAGCCGATGTGCGCCAGGGGGGGCACGATCCACGCCGGCTGCCCCTCGTGGGCGGTGTGCCAGAGCTTCTCGCGCATCCAGGGCCCGCGGTCGGGCATGTACTGGAAGGCCATGTTCCACCCCGAGTCGCACCCGGGGAGGAGATGGACGAGCCGCGCCTGGTCGCCGGCGTCGGAGTTGTTGTCGACGGTGAACAGGTTGCCGAGGTCGTCGAAGGCGAGCTCCTGCGGGTTGCGGAGGCTCGTGGCGAAGAGCTCGAGACGGCTGCCGTCGGGCTCGCAGCGGAAGACGGCGCCGCTGCCGGGATCGTGGAGCGTCGAGCCCTCCCGTTCGACGAGGTAGCCACGGTCGCCGAGCGAGAAGTAGAGACGGCCGTCGGGACCGAGGACGATGCCGTGGAGGTCGTGGCCGCGGAGGGCGACGCGCACGCCGTAGCCCTCCGAGAGCGCCTCGCGCTCAGGGCCGCCGGGCCCCACCCGGCCGTCGCCGTCGAGATCGCGGAGCCGCCACAGCGCGGGGATGCAGGTCAGCCAGGCCTCGCCGCGGCGGGCGAGGATCCCCGCGGCGGTGCCGGCGACCAGCCCGTTGAAGCCGTCGGCCCACACGGTGGAGGTGTCGGCGGCGCCGTCGCCGTCGGAGTCCTCGAGGAGGCGGACGCGGTCGTCGTCGAGCTCCCATTCCGCCACCGTGGCCGGGTCGAGGAGGCGGCGGAAGAAGGCGTCGCGGTCGGCCACCGAGCGGGCGGCGAGATCGGCGTCGACCCACTGGTCGTCGTGGCCACGGTTGTCGTTGACCGCCCTCCCCTGGCGGAAGGTCTCGCAGACGTACGCGCGGCCGCGTTCGTCGACCGAGAAGGCGACAGGGTTGGCGACGTCGGGCTCGGCGGCGAAGAGCTTCGCGGCGAAGCCCGCCGGGAGGCCGAAGGCGGCGGCGGCCCGCGGCGCGTCCTCCGACCGCTCGGCGACGGCGGGCTTCCGCGGCGCGGGCACCGGATGGCCCCCCGGCACGGCGAGCGCCGGGGCTCCCGGCACCAGGCACGAGACGAGGACGAGACACACCAGCGGACGGAAACGCGACGGCACGGCACGGGCTCCTGTGGCGGAGGGAGCCCGGGATTATCGCTTCGATGGGGCCCGAGCGGAAACGCCGGCGTCAGGGAAGCTCGCGGACGCGCAGGCGCCGGAACTCCACCGGCGCCCCCTCCGACTCGAGGCACAGGAAGCCCTCGGCGGGCCGGCACTGCGTCCCTCCGGAGACCTCGTGGCCGTTGACCCACAGCCGCACCTCGCCGTCGATGGCGCGCACGTAGTAGTGGTTCCACTCGGGGGAGCCGCGGGAGTGCCGGGCCGTGGGGAAGCTCCGCTTGCCGCCGGGGGCGACCGGCGGGAAGGGGACCATGTCGGAGCTGCCCACCGGGAAGACGTCGCCGTCGGTGGTGAACCAATCGGCCTTCTTGCCGCTCGACCGCTCGAACTCCTCGGTGTAGCCATGGTCGAGCACCTGCACCTCGATGCCGCCGGGGGGGAGGCTGCCGGGCTTCAGGTTCTCGAGCACCTGCGGGGGCGCCCAGAGGAACACGCCCGAGTTGCCCCCCTTGGTGAGGTGACGCCACTCGACCGACAGCTCCAGGTTCTTGACCGGTTTCTTGGTCTTGATCACCCCCACCGGCTTGCCGGTGCAGTGGACGCCGCCGTCGTGCCAGGTCCAGGTGCCGGGCTCGCCGTTGACGTTCTCGAAGTCGTCGCCGGTGAGGTCGCGCCACCCCGGCCCGCTCCCCTCGAGCGTGGAGAGCTCTCGGATGGCGACGTTGCGCACGCGCATCGGGGCGCCGTGGGTCTGGATCTGGATCGGGCCCTTCGCCGGCAGTGGCGTGCCGGCGGCGAAGAAGTTCGCGAGCCTCGCGTCGTCGACGACGACGCGGTCGTTGAGGATCACGGTGACGTGCTCCCCCTGC
>CAWUOA010000069.1:0-12151 GCA_963923225.1 uncultured Planctomycetaceae bacterium | reverse complement strand
TCGACTCGCCGGTCAGGTTCGTTCGGCTCTCGATCGGTGCAGTCCTGGTTTCTCCAGTCCCTTGTCGGTAAGGTCTCTCGGTTCGCGTTTCCCTCCGGTTCCGTTCCCCACGAGCACACGATGCCCCCTGCCAATCCGAAGTTCGGCAAGTTCGCCAAGAAGAAGGCCAAGCCCCGCGCCAAGGTCAAGCGGCGCGACCCGATCTACATCGACGGCGCCCGTCCGCGGCCGATGTACGTCGACTACAAGGACCTCGAGCTCCTGGGGAAGCTGGTCAACCGTCAGGCCAAGATCCTCGGTCGCCGCAAGAGCGGCTGCACCGCGGCCAGCCAGCACGCGGTGACCAGTGCCATCAAGCGCGCCCGGTTCATGGCCTTGCTGCCGTACGTCGGCGAGTGATCCCTTCCGGCCGAGCGGCCGGCATGGGGAAGCAGACGCAACGGCCGATCCCTCCTCGCTCCCGCCCGAGTGTCCGGTCGCCCAAGCCGGAACGCCTCCGCGGCAGGGGCTCGACGTGCCGCGTCCGGCAGGATGACCTCCTGTCGCTCGCCGTGTCGGGCCGAGAGGACGGCCGGCAGATCGTGCAGGAGCGGGGCCCGATTCACCGGGCCCCGCTCCGCACGCGTTTTGTCGCCTTTGTTTTCGCCCGGCATCGTTCGCGGCGGCAGGCCCTGTGCGAACGGTCGCCCCGCCCCGCGGCCCTCCTTTCCCCGTCGGTTTCATGACGCACTCCGGGAAACCCGCCGCCGCTTTCCCTCCGAACGGGAGTTTCGTCGCGCGTCGCCGGGTCGAGTTCCGTGACACCGACGCCGCCGGAATCGCCCATTTCTCGGCGTTCTTCGTCTGGATGGAGTCCGCCGAGCACGAGCTCCTGCGCGACTCCGGGATCCACTTGGTGGAGCGAGTCGGCGAGGGGACCGGCGAGACGATCAGCTGGCCTCGCGTCAGCGCCGCCTGCGACTACCTCTCCGCGGTCCGTTTCAACGACGAGCTCGAGATCGCGGTGGGGGTGGAGTCGATCGGCCGCACGAGCGTCACCTGGGCGTTCCACTTCCGCAGTGCGGGCCGCGACGTCGCCCGGGGAAAGGTCGTGTCGGTGCGCTGCCGCATCCGGCCCGATGCGGCGCCCGAGGCGGTGCCGATCCCCGACGCGGTCCGCGCCCGCTTGGCGGAGCGGCACCTCCCCGCCGCCGGCGAGCGGGGCTCGGGCTGAGGTCGGCCGGCCTCGGCCCGGCCATGAACGGAACGACCGGCCAACACCAGGGTGCGGAGGCAGCGGTGCTCGAAGTCGCGGGGGTCACGAAGTCGTATCCGACGCCGGCAGGGCCGATGCGTGTCCTCGATGGTGTCGACCTCACGCTCGCCGACGGCGGACGTGCCGCCGTGATGGGGCCGAGTGGGTCGGGCAAGAGCACGCTCTTGGCGATCCTCGGCGTGCTCGACGAGCCGACCGGCGGCACGGTGCGCCTCGACGGCGTCGATCCCTTCGCCGGCGGGCCGGTCGAGCGTGCGGCCTTCCGCAACGCGTCCGTCGGCTTCGTCTTCCAGGAGCACCATCTCCTCGACGGCTGCACCGCGATCGACAACGTGCTCGTGCCCGCGCTGGCCCACGCCCGCGTCGACGACGCCATGGTCGATCGGGCCCGCCGCCTCCTCGACCGGGTCGGGCTCGCCGACCGGGCCGGCCATCTCCCGGGGGAACTTTCCGGCGGCGAGCGGCAGCGGGTCGCCGTCGCCCGTGCCCTGCTCCTCGGGCCGCGCCTGGTGCTCGCCGACGAGCCCACCGGCCAGCTCGATGCCCACGCCGCCGACCGGATCGCCGACCTGCTCGTGGAACTGGCCGGCGACTCCGGCGGCATGCTCCTGGTGGTCACCCATTCCGACCGGATCGCCGGGCGCGTCGGCGGCATCCGGCGGCTGGTCGACGGCCGGCTCGTGGCCGACTCCGCCGCGCGGGGCGCGTCATGAGCGGCTCCGGACCGCGAGCCCCCGTCGCCTCGGCCGCCGGCCTCGCGGCGCGGCTGGCCACGGCCTGGTGGCGGCAGTTGGCGGCGCTGGTCGCGGCCTGCGCCGTCGTCGCGGCGACGATCGCCGGCGCGGTGGGGGTGGGGGAGGCGCTCCGCGACGGGCTCAAGAAACTGGCGCTCGAGCGCCTCGGCGGCATCGACACGGCGATCGTCGGCGACGACGTCTTCCGGGCGGCACTGGTGCGCGATCTCACGCTGCCGGGAGCCGCGGTCGAGCCGGCGGTCGTGCTCGAGGTGACGTTCGAATCGACCGCGGGGGGCTCGACCCGCGGCACGCTCTTGGCCTGCGCGGCTCCCGGCCGGCTCGGCTTCGATCCGGCGCCGCCGCCGCTCGGCCCCGACGAGGCGGCGATCAACGACGTCCTCGCCCGCGCGCTCGGCGCCGCCGTCGGTGATTCGATCGTGGTTCGCGTGGCGAAGCGTTCCGCCGTGCCCGCCGACAGCCCGCTGGGACGCCGGACTCCCGAGTCGCTCGGCCGGCGCGTGCGCGTCGCCGCGGTGCTCCCGGCGCGGGGCATCGGCCGCTTCGCGCTGGCCCCCGCGCAGGTCACCGGCGGGACGGGACTGGTGACCCTCGCCACGGCGCAGGCCCTCCTCGGCCGCGGCGACGTCGCCAACGCGGGGCTCGTCGCGGGCCCCGTCGATCCCGGCACGCTGCGAAAGGCCCTCGTGCCGGCGCTCGACGACTATGGTCTCGCCTTCGACACGGTCGACGGCGGCGCGGTCCGGCTTTCGAGCCGGTCGCTGCTGCTGCCCGCGGAGGTCGACCGGGCCGCCGCGGAGGTCCTCGGTCCCGCCGGGGGCGTGCCGACGCTCGCCTTCCTCGCCAATGCCCTGGTCGTGCCGGCGACGGGGGAGGCCGCCGCGGCGGAGATCCCCTACTCCACCCTTCTCGGCACCGACGTGACGACGCTGCCGGTCGGCGGGCTCGTCGGCGACGACGGCGAGCCGGTCGGGCCGATCCCCGACGACGGCATCGTCATCGACCGGTGGATGGCCGACGATCTCGCGGCGCAGGGCCGGCCGGTGGCCGTCGGCGATTCCCTCGCCCTCCGCTTCTTCCGCCCCGAGACGCTCCACGGCCGACTCGAGGAGGCGACCGAGACCCTCCGCATCGCCGCCATCGCGCGGATGGAGGGGGCGGCGGTGGCGCGGAGCCTCGTGCCGGAAGTGGAGGGCATCACGGACGAGAAGTCGATCGCCGACTGGGATCCCCCCTTCCCCTTCGATCGGGCGCGGGTCCGCACCGTGCCGCCCCACGACGAGGACGACCGCTACTGGAAGGAGCACGGCACGACCCCGAAGGCGTTCGTCTCGCTCGCCCGCGCGCGGCGCATGGCGGCCGCCCGCTTCGGCGCCACCACCGCCTGGTTCGTGCCCGTCCCCGACGACGGCGACGTCGCGGGGCTCGCGGCGCGGCTCGCCGCGAGCCTGCGGCCGGAACGGCTGGGGATCCGCGTCGAGGAGGTGCGGGACAGGGCCCTCGGCGCCGCCCGCGGGTCGACCCCCTTCGGCGGACTCTTCCTCGCGCTGTCGAGCTTCGTCGTCGTCGCCGGACTGCTCCTGGAGTGGCTGCTCTTCCATCTCCTGGTCGCCGCGCGGCGGCGCGACGTCGGCCTCCTCTCCGCGGTCGGCTGGCCGCCGCGGCGGATCGCCGGGCTGCTCGGACTCATCGGCGCGGCGGCGGCGGCGGTCGGAATCGCGATCGGGACGCTGGTCGGGCCGGCCTGGGCACGGCTCCTCCTCGACCGGCTCGCCGCCTCGTGGAACGCCTCGGTGGCGGCCGGATCGACCGCGGCCTTCGGCGATGGCTCGATCGCCTGGACGCGCCTCTGGCCGGGCGCGTCGTCGGCCCTGGCGCTGTCGCTGGCGGCGCTGGCCTGGGGGGCGGTCCGGGCGGCGAGGCGGCCGCCGCTGGACCTGCTGCGGGGTGCCGAGTCGCCGCCGTCCGGCCGCACCGGCACCGGCCGCGTCGCGGGGGGGCTGTCGGCGCTGGCGCTGGCCGGGGCGCTCGGCGCCGCGGCGGCGGGGGCCCGTGCCGACGCACAAGCGGCGGTGGGGATGTTCTTCCTCTCGGGGGCGCTGGCGCTGGCCGGGTTCCTCGGCATCGTCCGTCTCCTGCTCGCCGGCGCCGCGGCGCGGCGGGGCACGCTCCGGTCGCTCGGCGGGCTCGCCTGGCGCGGCATCGCCGCGCGGCCCGGCCGCGCGTTCACGATCGCGGCGATCGTCGCGGTGGCCGAGTTCCTCATCGTGGCGGTGTCGGCCTTCTCGCTCGCGCCGCCGGCGGATCCACGCGACCGCGCCGGGCCGACGGGCGGTTACACCTCGATCGCCTCCTTCGCCGCGGCCTCGTCGGTCGATCCGTCCGACCCGGCCGCGCTCGACTCACTCGGCCTCGACGACGCCGCCAGAGTGGCCCTCGCCGGCGCGGAAGTCGCCCGCCTCCGCGCGAGTTCCGGCGACGACGCCAGTTGCACGAACCTCTACGCCCCCTCGCGGCCGGTGGTCCTCGGCGTGGGGCCCGGCTTCGTGGAGCGGGGAGGCTTCCGCTTCACGGGCCACCTGCCGCTCCCGGCCGACGCCGGAGGGAATCCCTGGCGTCTCCTCGGCCGTCGCGGCGACGGGCCGATCCCCGCCGTTCTCGACGACGCCACCGCGCGCTGGGCGCTCAAGTACGGCGGTCCCGGGAACCGATTCACGCTCGCCGACGACGAAGGGGCGCCGGTGGAGTTCGAGGTCGCCGGGCTCCTCGAGCCGGGCATCCTCCAGGGGTGGGTGATCGTTTCCGAGGCGGACTTCGAGCGCGTCTTCCCCGCGCGGAGCGGCTATTCGATGGCGCTGGTCGACGCCGGCCGGTCCGATCCGGTGGCCGTCGACCGTGCGGTCCGGGCCGCGTGGGTCGATGCGGGGGCGACGGTGGAGCCGTCGCTCGACCGACTGCGGCGCCTCTCCGCCGTGCAGAACACCTTCCTCGCCGCCTTCCAAGCGCTCGGCACGCTGGGCCTCCTCCTGGGCACCGCCGGTGTGGCGGCGGTGCAGGTGCAGGGGGTGCTCGAACGGATCGGGATGTTCGGCCTCCTGGGCGCCGTCGGCTTCCCCCGCTCGCGGATCCGAGCGATCGTCCTGCTCGAGACGCTCCTCATGGTCGGCCTGGGCCTCGCCGCCGGTGCCGCGGCAGGCGCCCTCACCATCCCCTCCCACGTCGCCGGAGGGCGAGCGAGCGTGCCGCTGCTGTGGATCGCCGCGACCTGTGCCGCGACGCTCCTGGTGGCGCTCCTCGCCGGGATCGTGGCCACCCGGGCGGTGGCCAGGCTCGAGCCGAAGGCGGCGCTCGCGTCGCGGTCGTGAGGCTTTTTGGCTTTGGTGCGGGGCGGCCTGGAAAGGTACGCTCCCCGCCATGGACATCCTCGTGATCCTCCCGCGCTGGGTCGGCGACCTCGTCATGTCGACGCCGATGCTCAGGGCGCTGCGCGGCCATTTCGGCTCCGACGCCAGGATCACGGGCGTGATGAAGGGGCACTTCGCCGAGATCCTCGCCGGCACCGAGTGGCTCGACGAGATCGTCCCGTTCGACCGACGCAGCACCGACAAGACGAAGCGATTCGGCGCCGTCGCGCGGAGGCTCCGGGCCCGGAGGTTCGACACGGCGCTGGTGGTGCCCAATTCGCTCTCCACCGCGGCGCTGGCGTGGGCCGCCGGCGCCCGCCGCCGCGTCGGCTTCGCGGGCCATTGGCGGCGCCTGCTCCTCACCGACGCCCTCGAGCCGCCGCGGCGCGGGGGGCGGGCCGAGGTGCAGTCCCCCACGCTCACGGCGATGGCCCTGGCGGAGCGGATCGGCGTGCCGCGGGGCTCGCTGCGGCCGGAGTTGGCGACGCTTCCCGCCGACGAGGCGCGTGCCGACGACGTTCTCCGCCGCCTGTTTCCCGACCGGCCGGAGGGGCCGCTCTTCGTCTTCAACGACAACGGCGCCTTCGGTCCGGCGAAGAGCTGGGGCGCGGAGAAGCTCGCGGCGCTGTCGCGCTGGCTCCTCGAGCGCCGCCCCGACGCGCGGATCGTCGTCCACTGCGGCCCGGGGGATCGCGACGACGCCCGGGCCGTCGCCGCCCGGGCCGATCATCCCGCGGTGCGGAGCCTGGCCGACGAACGCGACCTCCCCTTCGGCCTCTCCAAGGCACTCATCCGCCGCGCCGCCGCGGTCGTCAGCTCCGACAGCGGCCCTCGCCATTTCGCCGCAGCCTTCGCGGTCCCGACGGTGTGCCTCCTGGGGCCGATGGACCCGCGTCTCGGCTGGTCCGATCACCCCGGCCTGCGGGAGATGCGGCTCGATCTCCCCTGCTCCCCCTGCAACCGACGCGTCTGCCCCCTGGGCCACCACGATTGCATGCGTCTCCTCGCCGTCGAGGACGTGGGACGTATGATGCTCTCCCTGCTCGAGCCCGCTGCGACGCACGGGGCCGACGCCACCGGCGTCGCCTGACCGCCGCCGGCCGACCGCAGACCCCTGCCCTGCCGCCCGCCGCCGGGCCCTCCCGTCCCTCGCCCCGCCTTCCGACCCGGAGATCTCCCCGATGCTGCAGTTCGTGAGCATGCTCGCCGCCATCGCCCTGACCGCGTTCTGCTGGGGTGTCTATGGGCCGGTGCTCCACGTGGGGAGCGGTCTGCTGGGATCGGCGCTCCGCGCGTTCATGTGCGTCGGCATGGCCTACTTCGGGATCGCCATCGTCGTCCCGTCCGGCATCCTCTCGCGGCTCGGCGAGAAGGGGCAGTGGACGAAGGCCGGGATCCTGTGGAGCCTGCTCGCCGGCGTGGCGGGGGCGCTGGGGGCGCTGGGCGTGATCCTCGCCCTCCGCGTGTTCGGCGGCCAGGCGATCTACGTCATGCCGCTGGTCTTCGGCGGTGCGCCGGTGGTCAACACGCTCCTCAACGCCACGATGAACAAAGCCTTCGACCAACTCAAGGCGCCGTTCCTCGCGGGGCTGATCCTCGTCATCACCGGTGCCGCCACGGTCCTCGTCTTCAAGCCGCAGACCCCGGCGCACGCGGCGCCCGCCGCCGCCGCCGTCGCGGGGGACGCCTCCGCCGCGCCGGCCGAGGCGAAGATCGAGAAGAAGGTGGAGAAGAAGGCGGAGAACTTCCTCGGCGTGCTCCTCTCGGCGGCGATGGCGATGCTTTCCTGGGGCGCCTACGGTCCGGTGCTCCACAAGGGGCAGGTGGCGATGGGGGGAAGCCGGCTGCGGCCACTGATCTGCATCGGTGTCTCCTACTTCCTCATCGCCGTGATCGTGCCGCTGCTGCTGCTCGGTCCCACGGGCGACAAGGGATCGTGGCATGCCGGGGGGCTGATGTGGAGCCTGGCGGCCGGATCGCTGGGGGCCCTGGGGGCGCTGGGCACGATCCTCGCCTTCGCCTGCGGCGGCAAGCCGTTCACGGTGATGCCGGTGGTCTTCGGCTGCGCGCCGGTGATCAACACCTTCACCACGCTCGCGATGGCCGAGACGAAGCCCGACCAGGTGAGCCCGATCTTCTATGCGGGCCTCCTGGTCGTCGCCGCGGGGGCCGCGACGGTGCTCGCTTTCGGGCCGCGCGGCCACGCCCCGGGCAAGCCGCACGCCGCGCCCCCGGCTGCCGCGAACTGACGGGGCGTCCGACGGCTCAGGTGCCGCGCCGGTTGCCGAACCAGGCGATGTGGTGCCGCGGGGCGAAACGCAGCCCCTCGGCGGTACAGGCGGGCTCGAGCCACGCGGCGAGCGCTCGAAGCGCCGCCGCGTCGGTCCCCTCCGGCATCACGAACACCCGGTGGCGCGGCAGGCCCGCCGTGCCGGCGGCGCGGCCGAGGTCGTCGAGCCAGGCGAGCGTCTCGTCGAGATCTTCACGCGTCGCGACGACGAACTTCAGCTGCCATGCGGTCGTCCGGAGCATCGCGCCGAGGAGATCGTCGCGCCGCCGCGCGGCCTCGTGCCGACGCCGCCAGCCGCCGGCGGTGCCCTCCGGCGGAGCCGACGAGGCGAGCTTCGGGCTGATCGAGAGGAGGTCGGCCGGCCACTCGTCCCCGAGCCCCGGGGGGATCACCGTGCCGGCGGTCTCGATCGTCAGGTGACGGCCGTCGGCGCGGAGGGCCGTGCAAACGGCCGCTGCATCGGCCGACACCAGCGGCTCGCCGCCGGTGAGGACGACGTGACTGACACCGAGATCCTCGACCGCCTCCACGATCCGTTCCGCCGTCCACTCCTCCCCCTCCGGTCGCCAGGAGGTGAAGGGGGTGTCGCACCACCGGCAGCGGAGGTTGCAGCCGCTTGAGCGCACGAAGGTGCTCGGCGTGCCGGCCAGGAGGCCTTCTCCCTGGAGCGAGGTGAACAGTTCGGCGATCCGCACGGCGTGCTCAGCTCCCCCGGGCCGCCGGATCGACGGCGCCCGCGGCGGCGAAGCCCGCCGCGCGGAGCCGGCAGGCGTCGCAGTGGCCGCAGGGGCGGCCGTCGGCGCCGGGGTCGTAGCAACTCGTCGTCAGGCCGACGTCCAATCCGAGCGACACGGCCAGACGAACGATCTCCCCCTTGGTGAGCGTCTGCAGCGGCGTGAGGAATCCGATGGGCCGCCCCTCGACGCCGGCCTTGGTGCCGAGCGCCGCGACGCGGCGGAAGGCGTCGATGAACTCCGGCCGGCAGTCGGGGTAGCCGCTGTAGTCGATGGCGTTGACGCCGATGCCCACGGCCACGGCGCCCCGGGCCTCGGCGCAGGCCAGTGCCAGGGCGAGGAGCACGGTGTTGCGGGCCGGCACGTACGTCGACGGGATCACCGAGGCGATCGCTTCCTCGGGGCGGTCGTGCGGCACCGGAATCGAGGCGTCCACCAGGGCGCTGCCGCCGAACGCGGAGAGATCGACCCGCAGCACGACGTGGTCGGTGATCCCCAGGCTCCGGGCCACCGCGGCCGCGCTGTCGAGCTCGTGGCGGTGGCGCTGGCCGTAGTCGACCGACAGCGCCGAAACCTGCCACCCCTCGCGCAGCGCCCAGGCGGCGACGGTCGACGAATCGAGGCCGCCGGAGAGGAGGACGACCGCCCTCCCCGGTGGGACGGCGGGGGCGGCTTCCGCAAGGTCACGGTTCATGGCACACTTTCCGGAATGACAACGCCACGCCACCAATCGCCGTCGCGGAGCCAGCTCGAGGTCTTCGAGAACCAGTTCCCCGGCCGCGACTATCTCATCGAGATCGTCTGCCCCGAGTTCACGTCGGTCTGCCCGAAGACCGGGCAGCCCGATTTCGGCACGCTCACCTTCCGCTACGTGCCCGACCGGGCCTGCGTGGAGCTCAAGAGCCTGAAATTGTATCTCCAGGCCTTCCGCAACGAAGGCATCTTCTACGAGAACGTCACCAACCGGATCCTCGACGACCTCGTGGCGGTGCTCGCCCCGCGGCGGATGACGCTCGTCGCCTGCTTCACCCCCCGCGGCGGGATCTCGTCTCGGCTGGTCGTCTCGCATCCCTCCGGCGCCGACATCCCGGCCCCGACCTGACCCGCCGCTCCCCTTCCGGACCCCTCCCATGGCCAAGTCCCCGAGCGTCCTCCTCTCCGCGCTGGCCGACGAGTCGGCGTTCGATCTCACCGCGGTGGAGCAGTTCACGGCGCTGGCGGCGATCGGCCTGGAGTACTACAGCCTCCGCTTCATCGACGTCGGCAAGGGGGTGAAGAACGTCATGAAGCTGACGCTGCCGGAGATCCAGAAGCTCCGGCACCTCGAGGACCGCTACGGACTCAACGTCGCCTCGATCGCCTCGCCGATCGGGAAGACGAAGCTCCTCGACGTCGACGACGGCACGAAGAACGCATTCGTCCCCTTCGCGAAGTACCTCGCCAAGGACGTGGCCCGGGCCTGCGAACTGGCCCATGCCTTCGAGACGAAGCTCATCCGCGGCTTCTCCTTCTATCCCCCGAAAGGCTCCGATCCCGAGGACCACCTCGAGGCTGCGGTCGACCGCATCGGTCGGATCGCCGAGGCCTGCCACCGCTCCGACCTCACCTTCGGCCTGGAGGTGGAGGCGAACCTCGTCGGCCGCGACGGGCACCTGCTCGCCGAGATCCACCGCCGCGTCAATCACCCCGCGCTCGTGCTGGTCTTCGACGCGGCGAACCTCGTCGTCCAGGGGTTCTCGCCGGCCGAGATCTGGAAGCAGTGGGAGGCGATGAAGCCCGGTCTCGGCTGGGTCCACATCAAGGACTACAAGGCCGTCGGCGGCGGGGCGAAGGGGCGGCACGTCGACGAGGGGTCGCTCGCCAATTTCGTCCCCGCCGACCGCGGCGTCGGCGGCCACGCCAGGATCCTCGCCGACTTGAAGACCTTCCTCCCCACGCTCGCCAAGCGGCTCGGACGCCGCGGGATTCCCGGGGTGTTCCTCGATCTCGAGCCGCACGTCCGCGGCGGCGGGCAGTTCGGCGGCACCAGTGGCCCCGACGGCATGGGGATCGCCCTGCGGAGCCTGTGCCGCGTCCTCGACGGCGCCGGCGTGGGCTATCACCTCCGCGACTTCGACGACCTCCTCGCCGCCCGGGGCCTTTCCTGAGCGGCCGCCTGCCCCGAGGGCCAGCCATGAGCGATGCGACCAGCGCGCCGACGACCCCGGCGACGACCCCGGCGGTGGCCACCGAGCCGGGCAGCTATTTCGTCGCCAACTACCCCCCCTTCTCGCGGTGGACGGCCGCGGCGGTGCCCGCCGTGCTCGCCGCCTTCGACGCCCCTCCGACCGACGCGGCGCTGGGTCTCTACCTCCACATCCCCTTCTGCCGCAAACGCTGCAAGTTCTGCTACTTCCGCGTCTACACAGACACCTCCGCCGCCGACGTCGAACGCTACTCGCAGGCGTTGTCGCGCGAAGCCGCGACGGTGGCCGCCCGGGCCGCGGTGGCGGGGCGGGCGCTCAAGTACGTGTACTTCGGCGGCGGCACGCCGTCGTTCCTGGCGGTCAAGCAGCTCGAGCGCCTCGTCGACGGCATCCACCGCAGCTTCGGGTGGGACGACGCCGAGGAGGTGACGTTCGAGTGCGAGCCGGGCACGCTCTCGGAGCCGAAGGTCAAGGCCCTCAGGAGCCTCGGCGTGACGCGGCTCTCGCTCGGCGTGGAGAACTTCGACGACGCCGTTCTCGAGGCCAACGGACGGGCCCACCTCTCCTCCGAGATCCTCCGGGCGTGGGACTGGATCCGCGCCGCGGACTTCCCCAACACGAACGTCGACCTCATCTCGGGAATGGTCGGGGAGACGGCGGAGAGCTGGGAGCGGACGGTCGAGCGGACGCTCGCGCTCGAGCCCGACAGCGTCACGATCTACCAGCTCGAACTTCCCTTCAACACCACCTTCGTCCACGACGCCCGGGAGGCGGGCAAGCCGACCCCGGTCGCCGACTGGGACACGAAGCGCGCCTGGGTGGGACTGGCCTTCGACCGCTTCCTCGCCGCCGGCTACTCCCTTTCCAGCGGCTACACGCTCGTTCGCGACCGATCCAGGGTCCACTTCCGCTACCGGGACATGCTGTGGGAGGGGAGCGACCTGATCGCCCTCGGCGTGGCGAGCTTCGGCCACCTCTCCGGGCTCCACTACCAGAACGCCACCCACTGGGACGACTACCTCGCCACCGTCGAGGAGGGCCGGATCCCGGTGGTGCGGGGGATCGTCCCCACGCCGCGCGACCTTCTCGTCCGCGAGACGGTCCTGGGGCTCAAGCGCGGGCGCCTCGACGTGGCCCGGCTGCGGGCGAAGTTCGGCGTCGATCCGCTGGAGGTCTTCGCCCCCCAGTGGGCGAGCCTCGAGGCGGAGGGGTGCCTGGAGGTCCGCGAGCCGGCCCCGGTGCTCTCCCGCCGCGGGCTGCTGATGGTCGACGCCCTCCTGCCGCGCTTCTTCGACGGGCAGTCCTGAGGAAAAAGTCATCCAGGACCTTTTCCACTTCGCACGCCGCCGAAGAAGTCGCGCTGTTTCCCGGGTATCCTCCGCCGCATCCCGCGGCGAGTCACTGTGGCCGCGGCTTGCCGGGGGGCCACCCCCCGCGGCGAGTCGGCTGCCACACCGGGGGTTAGCGCCGCGGGCCGTGCACGGTTAACTGTGCATGAAAACCCTCCCCGTCATTCCGCCCGACGTC
>CAWUOA010000068.1:0-12249 GCA_963923225.1 uncultured Planctomycetaceae bacterium | reverse complement strand
CCACGCCGGCACGACGTCGCCGATCGACCGGTCGGGATTCCAGGTGCCGGCGGAGGCGAGGGGTGGACCGAGACGCGACAGGCCTACCAGTGAGAAAACGAGGCCGTACGTGAAGAGACGGAGCATGGCGGAGGCCTCCTGGGCGCGTCAGGATGGCTTCGTCCGTGACTCGGAACAAGCGGGGATCATGCCGCCGCCGCCGGATGCGGCGGCCGTCGAACGCGGGCGAACCTCGGCTGAGCCCCGTTCGACCGAGCGGACGAGGGCCAGGATGGCCTCGTCCGCGGTGAAACTAGATCCAGGCGCCGTGGCTCGCGAACTCCTCGGACGGCTCGAGGTCCCAATGGGGCAACGAGTGGGGCAACGAGCGGGGCATCGCGACGGGAGCCTGCGCCACGTCGCCGCACTCCGTGCTGGACACTTCGTGGAACTCGGTGGGGGAATCGTCGCCGGACTCGCCGTAGAGCTCGTGCATGCCGGCGACGGCGGCGAGGTATTCGGAGAAGTGCGGGTCCATGGCGGGGGTCCTCCTTGACGTGGGGCTGCGGGCTCCTGTCCCGCTTCTGGGAATGGTACGCAGCACCCCGGGCGTCGGATCGCGCGGGAGGGGTGGGGATTTTGCCGGTCAATCCCGCCGCGAGAGGCTGGGGGGGCGGGGCAGGATGCGGGGTGTCGGCCGCAGGGGCCCCGCCATGCTCACCGGCCCTGGGGCGGGGCGGTATAACGCCGGGCCAGGGAGGCGGACGCTCCCCACCGCGGCCCACGCGAAGCGGGGCCCGAACCGTCGTCCGTGACAGAGGTGCCCCATGCAGCTCGGATTCGTCAGCGCCATCCTCCCCGACCGCTCGCTCGAGGAGGTGTTCGCCACCGCCCGGGCCATCGGCTACGAGTGCGTCGAACTGATGTGCTGGCCGCCGTCGGCCGCGGAACGGCGCTACGCCGGCGTGACGCACGTCGACGTCGACCGTCTCGACGACCGCGAGGTGGAGCGGATCCAGGCGCTCGCCGCCGAGCACCGGGTGGCGATCTCCGCCCTCGGCTACTACCCCAACCCCCTCTCGCCGAACGCCGCCGAGGCCCGCACGGCGGTGGAGCACGTGGCGAAGGTGATCCGCGCCTCGGCCCGGCTCGGCCTGGGGCGGATGAACACCTTCGTGGGCCGCGACTGGACGAAGTCGGTCGACGACAACTGGCCGCGCTTCCTCGAGACCTGGCGGCCGCTGGTGCAGCTCGCCGAGGACTCTGGTCTGCGGATCGGCATCGAGAACTGCCCGATGTCGTTCACCAAGGACGAGTGGCCGGGGGGAAAGAACCTGGCCACCACCCCGCGGATCTGGCGGCGGATGTTCTCCGACATCCCGAGCTCCGCGTTCGGATTGAATTACGACCCCTCGCACTTCGTCTGGCAGCAGATGGACCCGGTGAAGCCGCTCGTGGAGTTCGCCGACCGGCTCGTCCACGTGCATGCCAAGGACGTGCGCGTCGACCGGCAGAAGCTCGACGACGTGGGGATCCTCGCCACGCCGCTGGAGTACCACGTTCCCAAGCTCCCGGGCCTGGGGGACGTCCCCTGGGGCCGGTTCTTCGCGACGCTCGGCGAGATCGGCTACCGGGGTCCGGTGTGCGTGGAGGTGGAGGACCGGGCCTACGAGGAGACGCTGGCCGACCGGCTGGCGTCGCTCGTGCAGTCGCACGCCTTCCTCCGCACCCTCGTCGCGCGCCGCGATCTGGTGACGCCGTGAAGGGACCGGCTCCCCTGTCGCCGGAGGAGTGCCGGGCGGCGATCGCCTCGATCGACCACGCCCTCCTCGATCCCACGCTCGGCCGGGCCGATCTCGAGGCCGGCTGCGTGCTCGCGCGGGAGTGCGGCGTGGCGAGCGTGTGCATCGTCCCCTGGGCGGTGCCGATCGCCGCGGAGATCCTCGCCGGATCGGGCGTGCGGCCGAGTACCGTGATCGGCTTTCCGCACGGTGCCAACGCCCCCGCGACGAAGCTCGCCGAGACGGCCCGGGCGCTCGCCGACGGGGCCATCGAACTCGACGTCGTCGTCAATCTCTCCTGGGTCCTCGACGGCCGCTGGGACGACGTCCGTGCCGAGCTCGACGCGCTCGTCGGGGCCACGCACGCCGGAGGGGGCTTGGTGAAGGTGATCTTCGAGAATTGCTTCCTCGATGACGCCGCCAAGCGGCGGCTGTGCGCGATCTCGACCGAGGTCGGCGCCGACTGGGTGAAGACCTCGACCGGCTTCGGCCCCGGCGGGGCGACCGAGGCCGACGTGGCCCTCATGCGCGGAGCCTGCCCGCCGCGGGTCGGCGTGAAGGCCGCGGGCGGAATCCGCGATCTCGACACGCTCCTCCGCTATCGGGCCCTCGGCGCCGACCGCTGCGGCGCGTCGCGCACGCGCGAGATCGTCGCCGAAGCCCGCAAACGCGCGGGCATCCGAGACTGAGATCGCTCCCCTCTCCGTCCCTTCCGCACAGACGAAGGGGAGGGGCGTGCCCGGCCAAAGGAGCCGGCGCCGTCTGCCAGCGAAGCCATGGATGGCTTCGCGCCGCAGACGTCGAGCGAGCGAAGGCCACGGAGGGCCGCAGCGAGCGTCCGGCGACGTGGCCGGGCACACCCCTCCCCGGCGCCCACGATCGGCCGCAGCTTCGCCGGCGCCCGGGCAGCCCGCTCACATCGCCCGGAACTCGCGCTCGGTGCGGCTGATGACGTCGTCGTCGCCCACGACCTTGTCGAGGAAGGGACGGCAGGGATAGCCGTTCTTGTACTCGTCCTGGAGGGCGTCGGCGAAGCCGCCGGAGTCGATCTCGGCGAGGATCTCGCGCATCTGCCCGGCCATCTGCTCACGGTCGATCGACAACGCCCGTGTCATGCCGCCGAAGGAGGCGGCGAAGCCGTGGGAGAGCGTCGAGGGGAGGAAGCCGTCGCGGGCCATCTGGGCGAACGTCTCCGACATCTCGCCGGAGAGATAGAGCTCCATCAGCAGCCCCAAGGGCGGCAGGCCCGCCTCCGAGCCGACGTGGAACGCCGAGAGCAGCGCCGCCCCCATCCAGGGGCCGAAGGCCTGCTCGACGAACAGGTCGAGGACCACCTCCTGCTTGGCCGTCATCTCGAGCGCGCCGAACTTCAGGCAGCCGGCGGCGTGGGCCAGGGCGAGGACGAGCTCGCGGGCCTTCCCGGTGGCGTCGTGCTCGACGCCGAGATAGGCCATGTAGCCGCGGCCGTCGAGAAAGCGGAGGCGGATCGCCTCGCCCCCCATCCGCGGCGCGAAGAGGAGGACGTCGACGCCCGGCGGCGGGGTGACCAGGCCGTAGGCCAGGGCGTAGCCTGAGGCGAAGACGACCGCGGAGCCGGGCCGCGAGCGGGCGAAGACGCCCGGGCAGAGGTCGGGCTGGACCTCGTCCGGGAGGAGCATGAAGGCCACGTCGGCCCGCGCGGCCGCGTCGGCAAGCGTGGCCACCTCGAAGCCGTCGGCGCGGGCGCGGGCGCTCGACGGATCGTCGTCGCTGCCGACGATGATCGTCGCGGGGGAGGGGCCGTGGCCGATCGTGTCGCGCAGATTCAGCGCCAGCGGCTGGCCGAGGAGGCCGTAGCCGAGGATGGCGATCGTGCGGCCGCGGAGCACGCCTGGATCGGCGTCACGCTCACGAAACAGACGGGGATGGACGGTCGGAGCGTTCAAGCGAGGCCTCCCGGTAACTCTCGAGCAGCGGATCGACGAGCATGATGAACTCCCGCAGCCGCAGCGGGTTCATCCCGCGGACGTGGATCCGTCCGGCGAGGAACGCGGCGCCGAGCGAGCGGCGGCCGAAGGCGGCGTCCTCGAGCGTGGTGCGCGCCATGCGCACGACGAACGGGGGCTGGTCGACCGGCTCCGCCACACGCAGCCCCTCCTCGGAGGCGGCCAGGCAGAGCTTCGTGTCGACGTCGGGGAACTCCCACTGGATCCGCGGCATGGCGCCGGCGAGCTTCGCACGCTGGGCCGGCGTGAGCTTCGAGTCGATGAGCTCGATCATCCGTCCGAGGAGGGACGGGAACTCGGCGGCGTCTGCCATGACGGGCGGCTCCTGGAAGGGGCGCGGGAAAGGATCCCGAGCCTCCGGCCGCGGGAAGCGGGGAGCGTAGCAGAGATGCCCCGGCGGGTGGGACGGCAGTATTTTCGCCGCTCACGGCGGCTCGAGGAACCAGCCGCCGACGCGCCGCACCGAGACCGGCTCCGGGGGCATCGGCTCGCCGGTGATCCGTTCGATCGCCCAATAGGAGGCGATGCCGCTCTGATTGAACATCGTGTCGCGGGCGGCGAACTGGCGGAGGGTGTCGAGCTGCGACGCGGCCTTCATGCGTCCGATTCCCACCGCCGACATCCACCGGACCTGCATCCATTCCGGCGGCACGCTGGCCACGTCGGCGAGGCGCTCGGCGAAGGCCGGAGCCAGATCGCAGTCGGGCTCGTTCTCGTGGAGCAGGCCGAGGGCCCAGAAGGCGGCCGAGCGGGCGTTGGCGTCGATCGGTGCCTTGGGAACGTACTGGCGGAGGAGGGCGTCGGCCGGCCGGTAGCGGAGGATGCCGAAGAGCTGGTGGATCTGCTGGGCCTGGAGCCCCAGACGGGCCCGGTCGGGAAGGGGCTCGTCGACGGCGAGCTTGCCGCGGAGGTCGGTGGCACGCTCGAGCAACGGGGCGAGCGTCGCCTCCACCTCGAGCTTCCGCAGCGCCCACGCCGCGGCCACGCCCACCTCGTCGCGCGGGGAGTCGAGGAGGGCCAGGAGTCTGTCGGCGGCCGGCTCGTGGTCGAGATGGCCGACGAGCAGCGCCGCCTGCTCGAGCGCCCGCCACTGATCGCCCCCCAGGGCGTCGGTCGCCCGGGCGAGGACCCGCTCGCGGAGAGCCGGATCGGCGGCGAGGTCGGCGAAGGTGCCGGCCACGAAGCGGCGGAGGCTCGGGTTGCGGTCGCCGAGGAGCGGGGCGAGACGGTCGACGGCGTCGGCGTCGCCGGGGCGGATCGCGAGGCGCGCCGCGAGGAGGCGCTGCCCGGCGTCGGGAACGGCGAGGGAATCGCGGGCGACGTCGAGGGCCTTCGGGGCGTCGAGGGCGTCCAGGCGGGCGAGCGCCCCGGTGGCGACCGCCGGCTCCGGATCGCGCGCGAGCGTCCCGAGGAGCGCCGTCGCCGCGTCTCCGGACTGACGGGCGAGGAGGGCCACGGCCAGGAGCCTGGGGAGGGACGCCGGCCCCGAGCCCGCGGCGCCGGCGAGCGGCGTGGCGACGGCGACCAGCCCGTCGTCGCGGATCGTGCCCAGCGCCCGTGCCGCGGCGAGCCGGTCGCTCGGGGCGGCGTCGCGGTCGAGGAGGATCCGCTCGAGGGCCGCCGCCGCGCGAGGCTCCCGCACGACGCCGAGGGCCTCGATCGCCAGCAGCCGCTCGGCGCCGGCCGGGCCGTCGAGCGCCGAGAGCCACCCGTCGCGGCGCGGCGCGTGGTCCCAGCGCGCGAGCGCCGGCTCGACGAGCGCCGCCACGAGCGTGCCGTCGCGGTCGGAGGCCGCGGCCAGACGAGGCGCCGAGGCGGAGGCGTCGAGGGCGACCAGCGCCCCCGCGGCGGCGCGGCGGGCGAGGGGATCGGGGTCGTCGACGAGGACCCCCTCGAGCTTCGGCACCGCCTCCCCGAGGCCTTCCATCCCGCGGCGGGCCGCGAGGGTGATCGTGTCGATGGCGAGCCTCCGCGGCTCGGCGTCGGCGCGGTCGAGGGCCTCGAGCCACAGCGGCAGGAGCTTGTCGGAGAAGCCGAGGGAGTCGACCGGCACCCGGGCCGGCGGATCGAGCTCCTGGATCTGATCGACCGCCAGATCGATCCCCCGCGCGGGCGCCGCGAGGCACGCGAGCAGGATCGCCCCGGCGACGTGGCGGAGCGTCGGCCGAGCGGAGGCGGGGGGCCGGGCGGAGGAGGGCATGGGGGATCGCATGGGCGGGAGTCGCGCCGAACCGGAGGATGGCGGCGTCAGTCGGGGCGGAGGAGGCGGAGGACCCGGAGGAGGTAGACGACCAGGGCCAGGAAGCCGATCACCGCGGCCACCTGCCAGGCCAGCGGGAGGAGTTCGTAGTCGTGGAACCCGGGCATGCCGATGACGCCGAGGGCCGCCCCCAGCGGGGTGATCGTGAGCGCGGCCTGCACGACGCCGTGGCTGAAGGGGTCGTCGCGGAAGGCCCACACCAGGAGCGGCCCGAGGAACAGGAGCATGAGCACGACGTAGACCGTCACGGTGGCCGAGGCGGTCCGCTCGTGGAAGGCGCCGATCGCCGCCGAGAGGCCGAGCGTCATCCAGGCCGCGAGGAGCACCGAGATCAGGGCCAGCACGACCTGATTCCACATCGTCGGCTTGATCGTGGTCATCACGAGGTAGCCCGGCACCGTGGCGGCGAGGATGAGGAGGAGCGTCCAGGCGACGCTCGTGAGCTTCCCCATCGCGATCCGCCATCCCGAGAGCGGCGTGGCCCGCAACAGCGCCCAGCCGCCGCGCTCGCGCTCGGTGGCGATCAGCCCGGCGGCGAGGCTCGGCGTGAGGAGGACGACCAGCGCCGTCTGCAGGAGCACGAGCAGCCCGCCGATCGTCTCCACCCCCCAGTCGATCGTGCCGTTGGTGGCGGCGAGCGTCATGAGGAGCGAGACGACGGCGCACACCGCCGCCAGGCGGAGGAGCCAGTGGAAGCGGCCGAATCGCCGCGTGCGGAACTCCTTCACCATCACCGGATTCAGGAAGAACGGGATGGAGGCCTTGCGGCGCTGCGGGTCGACGAGGAAGAAGAGCCGCCGGCCGATGCGCACGAGCAACGATTGGTCGTCGGTGATGTTTCCGGAGTCGCGGGAGCGGTCGAAGAGGCGGTGGTCGAGTTGGAGGAGCGTCGCCACGGCGAGGACCGCGGCGAGGCCGAGGCTCGCCACGAGGAATTGCCACACGCCGGAGCCGCGTTCGATCAGCCCCGCGCCCCCGGCTCCCCCCTGGCCGACCAGATGCATCACGACCGGCAGCGGCGAGAGGCGGCGGAGCCACTCCGCGGCGGTGGCCATCGTGCCGCTGGTGCCGCGCGTCAGGGCGTGGGGGCAGAGCGTCAGGAAGGCGACGGCGAAGACCGCCCCGTAGGTGACGCGCACCGCGGCGTCGGTCGACGACGCCTGCACGCTCACGAGCAGCCCGATCGCCGTGCAGAGGACGACGAGCGCCCCCAGGATCGCGTACAGCGTGCCGATCTGCCGCCAGGGATCGACGCCCCCCATGCAGTAGACCGCGGCGGCGGCCGGGAGCGTGGCGCAGAGCACCAGGCCCGCGAAGGCGAGCACGCCGAGGAACTTCCCGACATAGATCGCCCGCCCCGAGAGGGGCGAATTGAAGAGGAGGAGGAGCGTCCCCTGGACACGCTCGCGGACGATGCTCGCGGCGGGGAACGCCGGCACGAGGAGGAGCACGCCGCCGGTGAGGGCGGCGGCGAACACCAGGAACGCGCCGCGCGAGCCCGCTCCGGAGAGGTCGACGATCCCCCCGGCCGGCCAGCGGGCGAGAACCAGGGCCGAGAAGGCGATCGCCGTGGCCACGAGCGCCTGCAGCGCCCGGGGGGAGCGGAGGATGCCGGAGAACTCGCGGCCGAAGACGGGATTCATGCGGCGGGCTCCCGTCGGGTGACGGACAGGAAGGCGTCCTCGAGATCCTTGGGCACCTCGCGGAACTGGGCCACGTCGACCCCCTTGCCGACCAGCGCCGCGAGCATCGCCGCCAGTTCGCCGTCGCCGACGGCGGTGTCGAACCGCACGAGGCTCTCGTTCGGAAGCGCCGTCACCTGCTCGCGCTCGGCCGGGTCGAGCGCCGAACGGATCGACTCGGCGGCCGCCGCGACCTTCTCGGCGGAGCAGGTCTGAACCTCGAAGGTCCGCTTCTGGCGGAGGTCGCGCATGATGCGGTCGAGCGTGCCGAAAGCCCGCAGCTTCCCCTGCGTGATGATCGCCACCACGTCGCAGATCCGCGAGAGCTCGGGGAGGATGTGGCTGGTGACGACCAGCGTCTTGCCCATCGCGGCGAGGCGCAGGAGCAGGTCGCGCATCTCGATCCGCGCCTGCGGGTCGAGGCCGTTGGCCGGCTCGTCGAGGATCAGCACCTCGGGGTCGTGGAGGAGGGTCCGCGCCACGCCGATCCGCTGCTTCATGCCGTGGGAGAGCGCCTCGACGTAGCGGTCCTGCATCCAGGCCGAGCCGGTGGTCTCGAGGACCTCGTCGATGCGCTTCTTCCGCGCGCGGCGCGGGATCCCGAAGGCGGCGCCGAAGAAGTCGAGGTACTCGCGGACGCGCATGTTGTCGTAGGCGCCGAAGGTGTCGGGCATGTAGCCGACGAGGCGCTTGATCCGCCGGGCGTCGCGGACGCAGTCGGCGCCGGCGATCGAGGCGGTGCCGGAGGTGGGGCGGTTGGCCCCGACGAGGATCTTGATGGTCGTCGTCTTCCCGGCGCCGTTGGGGCCGATGAAGCCGAGGATCTGGCCGCGGTCGAGCGACAGCGAGAGGTCGTCGAGCGCCGTGAAGGCGCCGTACCGCTTGGTGAGGTTCTTGATGTCGAGCACCGGGCCTTGGGGAGGAGTCATGGCGAGCGTTCCAGCGTGTGGCCGTCGACGGTGAGACGGACGTGGTCGATGTCCCAGGTGCTGCTGACGGAGGTGTCGGTCATCGCGGCGGAGAATCCGTCGCGCTCCCCCTTGGCCTCGGCGGCGCGCTCGGCCGCCGTGGCGCTGACCGAGATCGTCACCGGCACCGCGCCCCCGTCCAGCGCGAGCTCGGCGGGACCGAGGTCGAACTCGTGGAGCCCCGTCGGCTCCTCGAGGCGGGCGAGCACCGTCGGCTCCCCGTCGCGACGGACGCCGATCTCCACGATCCGCGACGGGGCGTTGATCTTCACCGACAGCCTGGCCCGGTCGAGCCGGCAGGGGAGGACGGTCTCGGGCAGCTCGAAGCGGAGCGTCGTGTCGGTGGGGCTCGTCAGCCCCTTCACCCACTCGCCGCGGCGGGAGTCGAACGCGGTCGACTTCCCCTGGGTGCCGGAGGCGACGCGCGGCGGGAGGAACGGCGCCGGCACGCGGAACGCGGCGCCCGACGGGGTGGGGTCGAGCAGCAGCGGCGCGAGGACGAGCGACGAGCGCGCCTCGGTGAATCCCTCGGGAACGATCCATCCGCTCTCCTCGCGCGGGTCGCACCAGAAGAGGATCCAGGGGCGGCGGCGGAGGGCCTGGGCGCCGGAGACGCCGGTGGGCGCCTGCCCCTTCGGACGGCCGGTCGCGGCCAGCCAGGCTTCGGGCGATTGGAGCAGGTCGCGCGTCGCCTCCTGTCGCCAGCGCGCGTCGTCGGAGAGGATCGCGTCGGCGACGTACTGACCGGGCGCGAGGAGGGCGTCCTGCCGGCCGAGGATCGTGCCCTCGGGGCCCAGTTCGATCGCCAGCGCCGGCCCGGGGAGGCCCACGACCACGGCGTCCCGCGGATCGCGGAGCCGGCCCGGGGCGAGCTTCCCTTCGAGCCCCTCGGCGCCGAAACGCGCGCGTGCGGAGAAGCCCGGCCCGAGCGTGGTCGCGCCCCGCGCCCGGAGGCTCTCGATGCTCGCGGAGCGGGTCGTGGCGTCGAGCGTGGTCTCGGCGTCGTCGTCGAGCCACACGACGCGCTCCGCCGCGGCACCGCGGGCCGAATCGGGGAGGAGCCACACGCCGTCGCGGCCCGGCCACTCCAGCGGCCTCGATTCCCGGTCGTAGACCGCCACGGGAGAGTCGCCCGAGGCCTCGCCGGTGCCGGGCGCGGCGCGCAACAGATCGACCGCGGCGACGGTGGGGGCCACCTTGCGGGCGCTGGCCAGGCCGAGGAGTCCGATCAGCGCCGCCGTCGCCACGCTGGCGGCGGGGAGGAGCCAGGCGAGCCGCTCCGCGGCGGCGCCGCGGCCGAGACGCCACGCGGCGAAGGCCAGGATCGCGCAGAAGGCTCCGAGGATCACCCCGGCCAGCGCCCGGGGCGGGGTGGCGTAGCCGATGCGGCGCTCGAGCGAGGGGCGGAGGCGGTCGGCGTCGAGTCGGTCGGGCCGTCCCGCGAGGAGCCGCGCCGCGACGACTCGCAGGCTCCCGCCGGCGGTGACGCCGTCGGCGCCGACCCATGCCCGGGGCCCGAGCGTGGTGACCAGCACGTCTCCCAGGCCGCACGGCACCCAGATCGCGGCCGGCCAGCCATCGACGCGCACCGGAACGTCGGCGTGCGAGGTGGTGACGCGGACCATGTCGATCGGGATCTCGACGTCGACCTCGTCGGTCGCCTCCATGCCGTTCTCCCGGTCGCGGGCGTCGATGCGGAAGCGGTCGAGTTCCACGCGGTCGACCGCGGCGATCCCCGACTCCTTGCCGAGGATCGCCTCCACCATCGCCGGCGAGGCGGCGTCGAGGGCGATCCAGAGCCTGCCGCCGTCGCGCACCCAGGCCCGCAGCGTGGCCAGCCCCGCGGTGTCGTGGAGGAGTCGGTCGGAGGCGACGAGCAGCACCTCCAGGCCGTCGAGCGCCATCGGCCAGGGGGGGAGGAAGTCGGGGGTCACCATCGGCGAGGTGGTGTTGAGGCCGCGGTTGCCGCGCGCCGCGGCGAGCGTCGCCGGCCACTCGGTGATGATGGCGGTCTCGCGCGGAGTCGGGTCGGCCAACGGCTTGGGCAGCACGGTCATCGAGCGGACGGGGTCGTCGGAGAGGCGGAGGATCGAGGTCGAGGTGAGCGCGTCCCCCTCGCGGCGCTGGAGGACCTCCTTCTCTTCCCGGGCGTCGAGCACCAGCACCGTGTACTCGAGGCCCCCCTGCGGGGTCGTCGGCGCCGGCACCTCGATCGGCAGCCAGGTCGATCGGCTGCCGCGGGCCGGCACCCAGAACTTGCGGGCGAACTGCCGCTTGGCCCCCTCGAAGAGCACCGACACGAGCGCCTCGCGCGGCTCGTCGGTCGTGTTCTGGGCATGGACGTCGAGCGTCGACCAGGCGCCCGGACGGTGCTGCAGCAGGGAGCTTGTGTGGACGTCGAAGAAGGCAGGGGAGGGCGTGCTCGCATCGGCCGGCGCGTCGGGCGTGCGCGATCCGGCGGAGACCTCGGCGGGGCCGGACGGCGCCTTGCCGGCCGGAGGGCCGGCGGGGGGACCGCCCGGCTGCGCGGAAAGCCGGGTGCCGGCCAGCGACACCACCAGCGCCACCGCGACCATCGTCGCGGGGCCGAGCGGCCGGCACCGACGCACGCGGCGATTGTCCGATCGGCGCTCGGGGAGCGGGGTGGCCATTCAGTCGAGCTCCCGGATGCGGATGTCGGCGAACTCCGCCCACATCGGCTTCCCGGCGTGGAGTTGCAGCGCGAGGATGCCGTCGCGGAGGGCGATCTCGGGGGCGTCGGTGAAGTCGAGGATCAGCCGGCCGTTGAGCCAGTGCCGGATCCGGTTCTCCCGGGCGACGATCACGACGTCGTTGAAGGCGTCGAGACGGAAGAGCTTCTTGAAGTCCTCCTGGTCGATGAGCAGGGCCTGCACCCGCTTGGCCCCGATGCCTTCGGCCTCCGTGACCCATTCGGCCCGTTCGCCCACCAGGCAGACGCGCCCCCGCTTCCCCCCCTCGTCGTAGATGAAGCCGGCGACGTTGGGGAGCGTGAGCTCGTTGCGGAGCTCGTGCTGGTAGCCGCGGACGACCCAGGGATTGGAGGGGGTGCCCTCGGTGACGTGGCGCGAGCGGTATTGGATTCCGGAGTTGTTGTCGGCGGAGCAGCGGAAGGAGAGGCGGAGCTCGAAGTCCTTCGTGCGCCCCTCCTGCCAGACGAGGAAGGTGTTCCCCTTGGCGACGACGTCGGCCGTCGTCTCGCCGCGGATACGGCCGTCGACGACGCGCCACATCCGCTCGTCGCCGCTCCAGCCGGCGAGATCGTGCCCATTGAAGATCCGCCGCATCCCCGGCTGCTCCGCGGGCGCCGCGACCGGCGCCTCGAGGACCGGATCGGCCGCGCGGGCGGTGCCGCAGCAGGCTGCGACGAGGCCCAGGGCGAATCCCACGGCGAGTGGAACGTGAAAGCTGGCACGCATCGCTGACGGCATCTCCGGAGGTCCCCCGCTCCAACCGAGCCACAAGATAATCGATCCCGGCCCCTTCGCTATTCGGGATCGGTAGAATCCGGGCTCACCCAGCCGGGAGGGACCGGCCGGGTGTCCGCCGAGGGGGATGCACATGCTCCGGGACCTG